>NZ_JBSFBM010000014.1:0-42030 GCF_053592955.1 Micromonospora sp. NPDC002411
AGATATCCGCGATCCAGGCCGCCCTCGACAAGGTGGCGCTCGGGCTGCTCGACGGGCACGCCCGGCACTGCATGCACGAAGGGGCGGCCGAGGGCACTCGGCACGTCGATGTCGATGTCGACTTCGTGATCCCAGTCGTGTCGGTCATCCGGCGGCTCGTCGGCCCATTCCTCGACGGTGAATGGTGTGCCGCTGCTGTCCGCGCGGGGAGTCACGATGTTCACGATGCCGTCGGCGGTGCCCACGAAGTGCCCGGATTCGACTGCGTCGTCCCACGAGTCGTCGAGCCCTGCCAGGTCGCCGTCTTCCGCGTCGCTGACCAGCACCTGACCGTGTTGCACCCAGACCGACGCGCGATGGACCGCGAGTGGCACTGCCATGCCGGTCAATGTACCTCCGTAGCGGGGTGCGGCGACGGCAGCCGCCGCACCCCCCGTGATCATTTTTGGATGTTCACCCGCCCCGAGATTGTGGTCTTCGGTCCGGCCGCGTCGACGTCGTAATCGGCGCCTCGGCTGGTGTCGAATGTGGTGGCGGCGGTGGGATAGCTGTTCGGCCCGCCGGTCCAGACGACCATGCGGAACTGGTCCGGTCCTGGTCGGCAGCCCGGAGCGCCGCCGTTGTCGCATCCGTCATAACCGTAGAAGACGAAGCCGTAGCCGGCCTGGCCGTCGACCGTACCCCGGCCCTTCGCCGCCATCTTCCCGTCCGGCGTGACCACCAGCCAGTCCAAACCGTCGCCTCCGGAGGTGTCGAATCGGAAGCCGGTCCCGGTGAGCCAGGTCCGGGCGTCACCCACGGGCACAGTGTCGTTCGGCGCGTAGTACCTGGCGGCGAGATGGAACCAGGCTTCCCCGGAGGCGCCGGGTGTCGTCGTCAACGATCCGGCCGGAGCGGCCACGGAACCGTCGGCGTTGACGAACCCCGCGTGCGGGTCATAGACGATGATCATGACAGTTGCGGAGTCGGACGCGCCGTCGTCGTCGGTAACGGTCACGCCGATGGTGAACATGCCGGCTCGGGTGAAGATGTGCGATCGGTTGCAGTTGTCGGCCGCCCCGAACGAGTCGCTGCGGGAATCGTCCCAGTTGATGGCACAGGTATGGGTGTCGTTCGCCCCGGAGTCGGTGAAGGTAGCGGCCAGGTCGACCGGGGTGTTCACCCTGAACAGCTGCCACGGCCTCGGCCCGCTGAGTTGTAGCACCGGCGGGGCGTTGCCCACCGTGATCAGCGCGGTGTCGCTGCGGGCGGCGTCGATTCCGTCGTCGGAGGTGAGGGTGGCCTCGAACACCCCGTCGTCCTGGCAGGTGATGTACGTGTCGGGCGCCTCGGCATCTTGGAAGGTGCAGGTCGCGCCGGCGTCGGTGCCGGACACCGGCCGTACGCTCCAGCGCACCGAGCCCTCCTCGGCCGCGTCGGCGGCACCGGCCAGGTGGATCATCGAGCCTTCCGTGCCGGATACGTCCGGGCCGGCGTCGACGACATTGTCGTTGCCCGGGTCGTACACCGGGGTGTCCGTGATGTTGACGTAGAAGGCGTCGCGGTCGTACTGCAGGATGCGGTCGCTGCTGAAGTACTCACCCAGACGACGACCCGCACGGCGGTTCTGCGAGAGGTTCACCGCCTTCACCGAGAAGTCCCAGGTCGTGCTCGCGGCGCCTTCGCTCGTGCTGGCGAACGGGTACTCGTCACAGTCCTGATAGCTGGTGTCCGGCGGTGTGGGCAGGCCGAGCCCGATGTAGTTGTCGCGCTCCGTTCCATTCCCGTAGCACGCGGCGTTCTTGTGGACGCCGTTCTCCTTGTACTGCGGATCCGCGTTGGGGATACGGTGCAACGGCGGATCGTTGCGGCTGCCCGTGAACTTGCCCGGGATCCTCTTGTCGCGCTGGGGACTGACGAGCGGGTACGTCGCGTTGGGGGTGTCCTGGGCTTCTCGGATGTGCACTGCCACCTCGGCGACTCCGTCAGTGGGTTTCGGACCCTTGTCCTGGGTGGAGTACTGCAGGTGAGGAACGACGTCGTTGAAGATGCACGCCTCGGGTTGCTTCGGCCTGTTGAAGTACGCCGCCGAGTCGCACCGCATCGATCGTGACGCGGTGTGGCCTGGCACGATCGTCTTGTACTCGTCCTCCGCCCCGCCCTGGAACGTGATCTGCCACTCGTGCAGCCATTTGTAGTCGACGTCGCTCTCGGACTGCGCGGGCTTGGTGGAGGTGATGTCCCAGGAGACCCAGTCGGGACCGTCATCCCAGTCGCTGAACGTCTTGGACACCGCGTAGCCGCCGAGGACGCAGCGGGTGTCGTCCAACACGTTGTTGATGCACCGCACGTCCACGACGAGGTGCTGCTTGGGGGCCTTGGTGATGTTGTCGATCGGACCCCAGTCGTAGTCGGCCGAGTCCTCGATCGTCTTGAGGAACACTCGAATGCTGCGACTTTGCTTGCTCCCGTACGCCATGACCAGGAAGTTGATTTTGCTGGTCCCGACCTCCTCGACCGGGTTGCCCTTGTTGTCGACCTCCCAGTAGGTGACACTCGTGTCGCTCTTCAGGCAGTACAGGAACCGGTTGTGGACTCGACCGTAGTCCGAGTCGGCACCGGCTGCGTTCAAACACTCGTTCTGATCCCCTTCGAGGGGACTCGTCGGCAGGTCGATGCCGGGCGCCGCGGCCGTTGTCGCTCTGGGCTGGCGGTCCAGGGTGGACGATTCGACGAAGCTCCGTTGCTTCTCGGCAATCGCCCGCGTCTTGGCACGGTCGCCCAGCTGCTTCTGAGTGAACGGCACTCCGCTCGGTTGCTTTCGCGGCGGCACAGATCCGCCGTCGGCAGCCGCGCCAGCCGTCGCGTCGACGACGCCGGAGTCGCCGTCGATCATGGCGCTGTTCTTGTGCCCGTTCTTCCGTACCGGCGTCGGTGCGGAACGTTCCGCGGTGGTCGATGACGGGCCGGGCTCGGCGAACGCCTGACCTGGCACCGGCAGGCCGAACGCCACGCCGGCCGCTGTCACCACAGCGAACCGGCGTACGAAGACGCTGCGGCGGCTTCTGGAAATTTGCCTGAGGTTGTCTCTCGGTGGCGCAAAGAATCGCGGCATACCACTCTCCCTGCAACATCGTGCCGGCGGACATGTGGCAGCGGCGTGTGCTGAGGTGCCCGGCTCGCGCGTCCGCGAGACCTGGCCGAGGGGGATGAGGGCGAAGGCGACACCGTCGCTGTCGCATCAGCGGCGTACATCCTTTTCGAACGCCGATATGCGGCGACTACGCCGGCATGCCGCGCCTCACTTCTCCCTCCCGTGCAGCAACCACCGCGAGCGAGACCGAAAGGGGCATACCGTTCTTCGATCCGTACGTGCAGCGACGGCAGTCAGCCGTCGAAGCCCCCGTCGTACGCTGCTCGAGACGCTATCGAAGGCTGTCTTTGTCTTCAATGGATTATCGGGATTGCGACCCGACGGCGGTGTCGACGCAGGGGCCCACGTTTGGGGCGACGACACCACCGATTTACTGCAACGGCAGTAGGCGGATCGAGTTCGGCTCGTGTTCGTTGATCTGCCTGTTGACCCCTATCGAGTACGAGATCATCATGACCCCACCTGCCAGTCAGGCAGCGTGACTAAAACTGTCACCTATCGGTGCAGCAGACCCGACCACGTGGTGGCGGGCCTCGAGCGGTAGGGTGCTGACGCTGATACCGGGTGGCGGGTGGCGGCCGGCAAGCTCGTTGAGGACGAAGTCCTCGGCGCGTATGAACTCGTCGCTGGATCGGTCTCGGGTCAGTAGCTCGATCGCAACGAGGGTCTGGTTGGCGGTCTGCGCCGAGCGCAGTTGGCGTACCGCGAATACGACCGTCACGACAACCGCGATCGCGGACCCACACGCCGCTACGACGTCCGCCAGGTCGGATATCACAAGGCCCGAGGGTACCGGGCCGAGGCGAGCATTGATGGCTGCCTTCCCCGCGCACGGGACTGGCCCGATGGGCGAAGCGCGGGTACGGCCCTGTCACACGGAGCCTAGCCAGGCCATCGAAGCCGTACGCGTGTCTCTCATGCTGCTGATCGACAAACAGTCGCGTCTCGACACCAGGCAAAGGCAGGCCTTGACGACCTGAGAGCTGGCCATGGCTATCGAGTGGGTGAAATTGCGGGATGTGCCGAGTGCTGCAACTGGCGTGCGTCACCGCGCTCCAGCACGAACGAACAGTGCTCCGAGAGAGCACTTCGTGGATGCCGAAGAGGTCACCAGCCTCCGACGCAGCAACCGCACCCCCTACGGATGCCGGCGGGCCAGTTCCGGCCGACGAGGGCGGAGCCGACGGCCCGTGGTCGGCGGAACCAGAGGAGGACATCGCGCCAAGGGTGAGGGTTTCCAGCGCACGCCTCGAGGTGGTTCCTCGTCACCGTCGGACCAGTCGACGACGGGCAGAGCGGGAAGACCAATCCGGGGTGCCACGACGTCAATCGCGTCAGGTGCTGGCCCAGACCAGTTCGCCCTGCGGGGCGAACAACCGACGACCGTCATCGGGATCGAGACGATCTAGCAGCGGGCCGCAGCGGTCGGGACCGTCACCCGCGCTACCGCTCTAACGACGATCGGCTCCGGTTGGTCGGGCCGGATCTGGCGTACCACCCGCGGCGATCGCGACGAGACCAGCATGGATTGGCGGCACAAGGACGACGGCGAGATCATTTTCTCCGCCGACCGCCCCATCCGGCGTACCGGTGACGGTCATAGCCTGAACGTGCGGCGGTAGGTGTCCGGCGGCACGCCGACCGAGCGTTGGAAGTGGCGGCGCAGTGTCGTCGCGGTGCCCATGCCAGCGGCCGCCGCGATCGCGTCCACGCTGTCGTCGGTGGTCTCGAGCATCTCCTGCGCGCGCCGGATCCGCTGGGTCAGCAGCCACTGCAGCGGGGTGGTGCCGGTGACCGCGTGGAACTGCCGGGTCAGGTGGCGGGCGCTGAGGTTCGCCTGCCGGGCCAGGTCAGCCACGGTGAGCGGCTGGTCCAACTGCCGCATCACCCACGGGATCAGATCGGCCAGCGGATGGTCGTCCCGGACCGGCACTGGCGTGGTGACGAACTGGGCCTGGCCGCCCGCTCGGTGCGGCGGCACCACGAGGCGACGGGCGACGATGTTGGCCACCGCCGCGCCATGGTCACGCCGCACCAGGTGCAGGCAGAGGTCCATCGCCGCGGCCTTGCCCGCCGAGGTCAGCACCTCGCCGTTGTCGACGTAGAGCACGTCCGGGTCGACCGTCACCCGGGGATGACGCGCGGCCAGTTGCCCGGTGTGTGCCCAGTGCGTGGTCGCCCGCAGGCCGTCCAGCAGCCCGGCGGCGGCGAGCACGAACACCCCGGTGCACAGGGAGACGACCCGAGCGCCCGCCCGGTGGGCTACGCCTACCGCCGCGACGAGGTCGGCCGGCGGGTCGGCGTCGACGTCCGCGAGCGCGGGGACGATCACCGTGCCGGCGCGGGCCAGGTCGGCCAGGTCGCCGTCCGGCTCCAGCAGGAACCGGCCGACCCGCACCGACCTCCTGCCGCAGACCTTCACGTCGTACCAGGGACCGGGGACGGCGTCGGGCGGTGAGCCGAAGACCTCGTAGGCCAGGGCCAGTTCGAAGTGGAGCATCCCGTCGGTGGCGGCGATGGCGACGGAGCGCGGGACGACAGCCATGTCGGGAATTGTATGGGGCGCGTCCTTCCGGACACTGGTGGCGATCATCCGGCCCGACCAGGATCTCAGGCAGTGGATCACTTCGAGGCACGGGGAGCTGGACATGGCGACGGTCGGGAACATCGCGGTCTACGGCGCGTACGGGCACACCGGGCGGTTCGTGGTGGCCGAGCTGCGCAGGCGCGGGCTGGTCCCGCTGCTGCTCGGCCGGGATCGGGACCGGCTGCTGGCGCTGGCCCAGGACCATCCGCATACCGAGGCACGACCGGCGTCGGTCGACGATCCGGCCTCGCTCGACCGGGCCCTCGACGGCGCGCACGCCGTGATCAACGCCGCCGGGCCGTTCGCCTTGACCGCCGGCCCGGTGGTCGAGGCAGCCCTACGCGCCGGTATCCCCTACGTCGACGTGGCGGCGGAGATCGAGGCGAACCTCGACACCTTCGCGCACCACGCCGAGCGCGCCCGCGCCGCAGGCACCCTGGTGGTGCCCGCGATGGCCTTCTTCGGCGGCCTCGGTGACCTACTGGCCACCGCCGCGATGGGCGACTGGACGGCCGCGGACGAGGTGCATGTCGCGTACGGCCTGACGAGCTGGCACCCCACCGGTGGCACGCTGGCCTCGGGTGCGGTCTCGACCCGGCGGCGCGGTGGCCGCCGCCTCCGCTTCACCGGCGGACGGTTGCGCCACCACGACGACGCGCCACCCACCCTGGAGTGGCCCTTCCCCGCACCGCTCGGCCCGCGGCCTGTGCTCGGCGAGTTCACCATGGCCGACGTCGTCACCATCCCCAGCCACTTGGCCGTGCCCGAGGTCCGCACCTACATGACCACCCAGGCGGCCGCAGACCTGGGATCTCTCGAACCCACCGCGCCGACTGCCGTCGACGAGCGGGGCCGCTCCGCGCAGACGTTCGTCGTCGACGTCGTCGTCCGGTCCGGCGGCACGGAACGCCGACTGGCCGCCAGCGGTCAGGACATCTACGCCGTCAGCGCGCCGCTCGCGGTGGAGGCCGTCGACCGCATCCGCACCGGGCGTACCCGGACGACAGGTGTCGTCTCCGCGGGCGCGGCCTTCGACGCCGTGGACTTCCTCGACGCCCTCTCCGCGCACCTCACGGTGTACCGCCCGGCGGACGTTCGTAGCCGGTCGCCCATCTCGACGGGGTAGCGTTCGGGCACCGCATCGGCAACTGCCGCCTCAGCTACCGGCTGCGCACAGCGACTGCGGCGGCAGTGGCCACCACCAATGCGCCACCATCCGGGCCAGGGCCGGAAAACGGCGGATCTTCCGGTCCGGCCGGCATAGAGCGCCGTCGACCGGTGCCTCGAACCGGGGAGCACTCCGCCGTACCCACTCTGACCTGCAAAAACCCGAAGCCGCAGGCAGGGGTGGGTGCAGTTGCGCGCCATCCGGTGCGGTTGAGGGCCGTTCAGGGCACCCTGTTGCTCCCCACCTGCTCCCCGAACCAGGGCTCACGCGGCTGCTGCGGCCAGGCTGAGACGGACCGTCCTGCAGGTCGTTCGTTGAGCCCTTTTCATCGTGACGGGGCTGGTCACGGCGGTGGGGTGGGGGCAGGGATCGACGTAGGGCGAGGCTCCCGGTAAGGCAGCAGTCGACCAAGATCCGATGCCCCAACCGGAAGCCTCGCTGTTGTCCTACCCTGCCGCGATTCCCCTGTCCGACCGCACCCTCATTTGCCTCGCTGACCTGATCCGCAACCACCGAACGCAGGTGGAGAATCGCGCAGCGCTTGGCTGGCGGTTCAACAAGTTTGACCCGAGTACCAGGCGTTGGATACGGCGTTCGCGCCGCCGATGTCCCACGTTCCCGGGCCGATGCACCAGGTCCAGTCGTTGCGGGGCCACGTCGCGTCGACGTAGATGATCACATGGGTGTTCCCGCAGTGGTTGTACCAGGCCGTCACCGCGTCTTCGTAGTAGCCGCAAACCTGCACGGCGACGTCCTCGCTGCCGGGCTTGGCCTGCTCCGAAACCGCGGTGGTTTCGGGTTGGGACAGGCGGGAGCCGGCGCCCGGACTTGCCTGTGCCACGGTCCCGGACAGGGTGAGTGCGCCGAGGATCGTGGTCACTGCCGAGATCCGAAACGCCGTTCTGTACCACATTTTCACAATGGTCTCCTGTCAGCCGCCGCTGCGGCCTAGATGATGCTGCTGGCTGCATGAAATGATCGATGTACTTCCTCGCGCTCCTTCCATCGCGAAAACACGGACCGATGGAACACGCTCAAGTGAACCTTCTTCCGTAAGGCGGAATCAGATTCAATCCTGACTGAGCGGACTTTCTAAGATAAGAGTGCAGGCCACAGCCGGGTCTGTCGTTACTGGTAAGCGCACAAGTCTTTAGTCTGCGCGTACTCTCGCGCACTGCTCGCGGAACTGGCGTGGCGAAAGGCCGTAGGCGCTGCGGAACGCCTGGCTGAAGTGCGCCGGGCTGGTGAACCCCCACTGGGCGGCGATCGTGTGGATCGGGCGCGCGCCTAGTTGGGGGTTGGCGAGGTCGCGTCGGCACTGCTCCAGGCGACGCTCGCGGACCCAGCCGGCGACCGTGCGCCCTTCCTCGTGAAACAGCTTGTGCAGGTATCGCAACGAGATGTGATGCGCTGCGGCGATCGCGTCCGGTGTCAGGCGCGGATCGCCCAGATTCTCTCGGACGAAGGCGTGGATCTGAGCCATCAACGCTCGCCGTTGGGTGTGGGAGGGCACCGCGCTTTGGACGTCCAGCGCGTTGGCCAGTGCCGCTGTCAACACGTCAATGGTGAGGGTGGACAGCCGGGCGGCGTCCAACGGACTAAGTTCGTCCATGTGCCGGGCAAGGCGCAGCAGGAATTGTGAAGATAACGCGCCGATGCCTTGGGCGCCAGGGATGCGAACTGCGCTCAGGCGCCGCAACTCCCGAGGGGGCAACGGCAGTAACGAGCGCGGGAAGCGCAGGAGCAGCAGCTGACTAACTGGCGCATCCGGGGTGCCCGGGCGGGGGTGCGGCGCCGGACGGCGGGACTCAGACCAGGCAGTTGACGATCTCCGCCACCGAGCGGCGGCGGCCCGTGTAGAACGGGACCTCTTCCCGGACGTGCCTGCGGGCGGAGGACGCGCGCAGGTCCCGCATCAGGTCCACGATCCGGTGCAGCTCGTCGGCCTCGAAGGCGAGCATCCACTCGTAGTCGCCCAGCGCGAACGAGGCCACCGTGTTGGCCCGTACGTCGGGATAGCCCCGGGCCATCTTCCCGTGCTCGGCGAGCATCTCGCGCCGCTCGGCGTCGGGCAGCAGGTACCACTCGTACGAGCGGACGAACGGGTACACGCAGATGTAGGGGCGGGCCTCCTCGCCGGCCAGGAACGCCGGGATGTGGCTCTTGTTGAACTCCGCCGGACGGTGCAACGCCATCTGCGACCAGACCGGGGTCATCGCCCGACCCAGCGTGGTGCGGCGGAACCGCAGGTACGCGTCCTGCAACGCGTCGCTGGACGCCGAGTGCCACCAGATCATCACGTCCGCGTCGGCGCGCAGACCGGAGAGGTCGTACACGCCCCGGACCACCACGTCCTTGCCGGCCAGCTCGTCGAAGAGGGCGACGACCTCGCCGGTGACGTTGTCCCGCAGCGACGGCAGCGGGCTGTTGGCCCGGAACACCGACCACATGGTGTAGCGGATGCTGTCGTTCAGCTCCCGCAACCGGGCCGCGTTGGTCTGCTCGGTCATCTCGCCGATCCTCCCAGTGCTGTGATGATCTCCTCGGCCGCGGTCTCGCCGGAGCGGACGCAGACCGGGATGCCGACGCCGTCGTAACCGGCGCCCGCGAGGACCACTGTGGGGTACGCGGCCCGCAACGCCGCGCGTGCGGCGCCGACCCGGCCGGCGTGCCCCGGGGCGTACTGGGGCAGCGCCCCGCCCCACCGCTGCACGTGTCCGTCGACCGGGGCGGGCAGCGGGGTGCCGAGCACCGCCGACAACTCCCGGTGCACGGTGGCCGCGAGGTCCGCGTCGGGGCGTTGCAGGTGCGCCTCCTCGCCGTACCGGCCGACCGAGGCGCGCAGCAACGCCATGCCGTCCGGCCGGCGCAGGTGCCCCCACTTGGTGGTGAAGAACGTGGCGGCCTTGGTCAGCAGGCCCTCGGTGCTGGGCACCAGGAAGCCGGACAGCTCGGGCAGTCGGGGCTGCGGCACCGCCAGGGTCACCAACGCGACGCTCGCGTAGTCCAGTTCCCCGACGGCTGCGGCGGCCTCCGGGGCCGGGCCGGCGAGCAACCGCGCCGCCGGCCGGGCCGGCACCGCCAACACCACGGCGTCCACGTCGACGAACTCGGGATCGCGGGTCGGGCCGACGGTGAGCCGCCAGCCGGAGCCGGCCGGGGTCACCTCGCGCACCGCCGCGTCGCGCCGGATCGTCGCGCCGCTGGCTGCCGCCGCTGCCTCGACCAGGCTGCTCAGCCCACCGACCAGGGTGCCGAAGACGGGAGTGCCGGGTGCCCGTGGCGCAGCGGCTTGGGCGGCCCGGACCGCGCCGGTCAGGGTGTGCTCCACCCGGGCCGTGCGAGCCAGCGCCGGCATCGTGGTGACCAGGGACAGGTCGTCGGCGCGGCCCGCGTACACACCGCCGAGCATCGGGTCGACCAGCCGCTCGACCACCTCGTCGCCGAAGCGGGACCGGACCAGCGCACCCACCGACACGTCCGCGTCGGGCCCGATCAGCGGCCGACCACCGTCGGTGTCGGCGTCCGCGAGCGGGCGGGCGACAGTGGTCACCCGATCCAGATCCCCGGGTACGCCCACCAGCGTGCCGCCCGGGATGGGGCGCAGCCCCCCGTCGACCACGAGCGCGGCCTGCCCCACGGTGGGGTGCACGATCTTCTCGGCCAGCCCGAGCCGGCGGATCAGGGCCACCGCCGCGCTCTCGGCGCCCGTCGGGTCGCGCATCAGGAACGACTCCGCGCCGAACTCCACCGGCTGGCCGGCCACCTCACCGGTACGCAGCTTGCCGCCCAACGCGCCGGACTGCTCGTACAGAGTGATCTCGGTGTCGGCCGGCGCGCCGTCGCGCAGGCGGACCGCGGCGGCCAGCCCGGCGATCCCGCCGCCGACCACCGCCACCCGCCAGGGCCGCCGCATCGCCGGTCAGCCCTGGTCGGCCCGGCGGCTGGACACCTCGTGCACCAGCGCGACCACCCGGGTCAGCACCTCCGGGTCGGTCTCCGGCAGCACCCCGTGGCCGAGGTTGAACACGTGCCCGGGGGCCGCCTTGCCCTGCTCCAGGATCCGACGCACCTCGGTCTCGACCACCGGCCACGGCGCGAGCAGCACTGTCGGGTCCAGGTTGCCCTGCACCGCCTTGTCCGGGCCGATCCGACCGGTGGCCACGTCCAGCGGGGTACGCCAGTCGACGCCGACCACGTCCGCGCCGGCCTCGCCCATCGCGCCGAGCAACTCGGCGGTGCCCACCCCGAAGTGGATCCGGGGCACCCCGGCGGGCGACCGCTCCGGCTCGGCGCGTCTGTCGCCGCGCACCGACCCGGAGTAGTCGTTGGCGAGCCCGCTCAGCACGGCGGTCGAGTGCGGCAGCACGAAACGGCGGTAGTCGGCCTCGGAGAGCGCGCCCGCCCACGAGTCGAAGAGCTGCACGGCCGACACGCCCGCGTCGATCTGCACCCGCAGGAAGGCCAGCGTCACCTCGGCCAGCCGGCCGCAGAGCGCGTGCCACAGCTCCGGGTTGCCGTACATCAGGGCCTTGGTCTTCGCGTGGGTCCGCGACGGACCGCCCTCGACCAGGTAGCTGGCCAGGGTGAACGGCGCGCCGGCGAAACCGATCAGCGGGGTGTCGCCCAGCTCGGCCACCAACTGCCGGACGGCCTCGTCGACGTACGACACGTCCTCGCGGGTGATCAGGCGGATCCGCTGCACGTCGGCGGCGGTGCGGATCGGCTCGGCGACGACCGGGCCGGTGCCCGGCACGATGTCCAGGTCGACCCCCGCCGCGGCCACCGGCACCACGATGTCGCTGAACAGGATGGCCGCGTCCACGCCGTGCCGACGCACCGGCTGGAGGGTGATCTCGGTGACCAGGTCCGGACGGCGGCACGACTCCAGCATCGGCACGGTCGCCCGGATCTCCCGGTACTCCGGCAGGGAGCGGCCGGCCTGGCGCATGAACCAGACCGGGGTGTGCGGCCCGGGTCGGCGTCGGCAGGCCCTGATGAAGGGCGAGTCGGCCGGTCCGCCGGGGCGGGATTCTCCGTCTCGGGCGACAGTGCCCGTGGTGTCCGTGGTCATCGCCGCAATCGTGCCACGCCCACCACCGGAAACCGGGTGGGGGTGAGAGGAAGGGCACCGTTCCTTACCCCCGGTGCCCTTCATGAGCGTCGGCGCGCCGTCGAAGCGGGCGACGGACGGCGGCATAGGCTGCCGACATGGCCCCCCCGATCGCGCTCCCGGAAGCGTTCGCCCGCGCGGTCGCCGGGCTGCGATCGGCGACGCCCCGCCCGGAGATCACTCTTGAGGAGGTCGGGGCGCCCCAACGACTCGCCCCGTACGCGTTCGCGCTCGCCGCGACAGTGCTGCGCGACGGCGACGAGGTCGCGACCGGGCGGCTGATCCTGCTGCACGACCCGGCCGGGCACGAGGCGTGGCAGGGCACCCTGCGGTTGGTCACCTACGTGACCGCCGAGTTGGAGGTCGACCTGGCCGCCGACCCGCTGCTGCCCGGGGTCGGCTGGACGTGGCTGACCGACGCGTTGGACGCCCAGGACGCCGGCCACCGGGCGATCGGCGGCACCGTCACGCAGACCATGTCGACCCGGTTCGGCGACCTCGCCGGCCCACCGACCGTCGGTGACATCGAGATCCGCGCCTCCTGGACGCCGGTCAACGACGACCTCACCGCACACCTGCTCGGCTGGTGCGCGCTCCTCGCCGACACGGCCGGCCTCCCCCCACCCGGTGTGACAGCCCTGTCCGACCGCCGCCCCGCCGGCGCGGCCTGACCCCACCCCCCACCCCTTCGAGGGGTCGATCATGGAGTTGTGGTGGGTGGATTGCTCCTCGGCGCGGCTTTTGTGGGACACCACAACTGCATGATCGACTGCACCGGAACGGGTGCGCTCGGACATCCTCTGGACACGTGATCGACACACGCCGGACCGGCTGCACCCGCTCGATCTCCACGCGCACTAGGGTTGGCAGGTGACCGACGAACCACCCCTGCGCCGTCGGCCCGCCGAAGACCTTCCGGGAAACGCACCCGAGCACCCGCCGTCGGCCCAGCCGCAGCTGGTGGGCGAGGGCGCCAACCCGGCCGACGGTGGGCCCGTTCCGCTGACCGCCCCGCGTGACGGCACTCCCGAACCAGTGGCCGCCCCGGCCGAGCTCGCCGAGGTGGTGGCCCGCTTCGCAGGCGGCACCGGCCCGGTCGCCCTGGACGCCGAGCGGGCCTCCGGTTACCGCTACAGCCAACGCGCGTACCTGGTGCAGCTCCGCCGCGCCGGTGCGGGCACCGCGCTGATCGACCCGCTGCCGCTGCCGGACCTCAGCACGCTGGACGCCGCGATCGGCGAGGCCGAGTGGGTGCTCCACGCGGCCAGCCAGGACCTGCCCTGCCTGGCCGAGGTGGGGCTGCGCCCACGCCGGCTGTTCGACACCGAGCTGGCTGCCCGGCTGGCCGGTTTCGAGCGGGTCGGGCTGGCGGCGCTCACCGAGCAGTTGCTCGGGTTCACGCTGGAGAAGCACCATTCGGCCGCCGACTGGTCGAGCCGGCCGCTGCCCGAGTCGTGGTTGACGTACGCCGCTCTCGACGTGGAGCTGCTCACCGACCTGCGCGACGCGCTCGACGCCGAGTTGACCCGGCAGGGCAAGTCGGCCTGGGCCGCGGAGGAGTTCGCCGCGCTGGTCCGCACCGGGGCGCGCCCGCCGCGGGTGCGCGCGGAGCCGTGGCGGCGCACATCCGGCATCCACCGGCTGCGCGGGGCGCGGGCCCAGGCCCGGGTGCGCTCGATGTGGTACGCCCGGGACCAGATCGCGGCCCGGCGGGATGCCGCCCCCGGTCGGGTGTTGCCCGACTCGGCGATCATCGCCGCTGCGGAGTTGGACCCGAAGGACGAGAAGACCCTGCTGACCCTGCCCGGCTTCGGCGGGCGGTCGGTGCGTCGGCTGGCCCGCACCTGGCTCGCCGCTCTCGACGACGCCCGGCAGCTAGCGGAGGATTCGCTGCCGGTCTCCCCCACTGTCGAGGGCCCGCCCCCACCGCACCGCTGGGCCGAGCGGGACCCGGTGGCCGCCGGCCGGCTGGCCCGGTGCCGGGAGGTGGTCATCCGCATCGCCGGCGAGCACAACCTGCCGCCGGAAAACCTGATCACGCCGGATTCGGTTCGCCGGTTGGCCTGGACCCCACCCGAGGTGGTGACCGAGGAGTCGGTCGCGGAGACCCTGCGCGGTCTCAACGCCCGGGAGTGGCAGATCGGTCTCCTCATCCGTGACCTGACCGAGGCCCTGGACCCCACTCCCTAGGGGGTGCGGGCTCCCAGGGGTCACGGTGTGGGGTGGGCCACAGCGGGGGGTCGGGACGGGTTGGTTACTGGCGAGTAGCATTCGGGGGAACATGCCCGTGTTGGCCGACCCTCGTTCAGTCCGGAGCGCCGCCCAGCGGCGCGAGGCCGAATGGTGGTCGAGAAGGAGGCTCAAGTGCCCCGTGAAGTTCGGGATGTCGTCTTCGTCGACGGCGTCCGTACCCCGTTCGGCAAGGCGGGTGGCATGTACGCCAACACCCGCGCCGACGACCTGGTGATCCGCTGCATCCGTGAGCTGCTGCGACGCAACCCGCAGCTGCCCCCGGAGCGCGTCGAGGAGGTCGCCGTCGCGGCCACCACCCAGATCGGCGACCAGGGCCTCACCATCGGCCGCACCGCCGCGCTGCTGGCCGGCCTGCCCAAGACCGTTCCCGGCTTCGCCATCGACCGGATGTGCGCCGGCGCGATGACAGCGGTCACCACTGTGGCCAGCGGCATCGCGATGGGCGCGTACGACGTCGCCATCGCCGGCGGCGTCGAGCACATGGGCCGTCACCCAATGGGCGAGGGCGTCGACCCCAACCCGCGCATCGTCGCGGAGAAGCTGGTCGACCCGTCCGCGCTGGTCATGGGCGCCACCGCGGAGAACCTGCACGACCTGGTCCCGCACATCACCAAGGCACGCACCGACGCGTTCGCGCTCGCCTCGCAGCAGAAGACCGCCAAGGCGTACGCCAACGGCAAGCTCCAGGACGACCTGGTGCCGATGTCGATCCGCGACGCGGAGGGCGGCTGGGGCCTGGCCACCGTGGACGAGGCCCCGCGGGACACCTCGCTGGAGAAGCTCGGCACCCTCAAGACCCCGTTCCGCCCGCACGGCAAGGTGACCGCGGGCAACGCCGCCGGCCTGAACGACGGCGCCACCGCGAGCCTGCTCGCCGACGAGGCCACCGCCCGCGAGCTGGGGCTGCCGATCGCCATGCGGCTGGTGTCGTTCGGGTTCGTCGGGGTGGAGCCGGAGGTGATGGGTGTCGGCCCGATCCCGTCCACCGAGAAGGCGCTCCGCCTCGCCGGGCTCACCATCGACGACATCGGCCTGTTCGAGCTGAACGAGGCGTTCGCCGTGCAGGTGCTCGCGTTCCTCGACCATTTCGGCATCGCCGACGATGACGCGCGGGTCAACCCGTGGGGCGGCGCGATCGCCATCGGTCACCCCCTCGCCTCGTCCGGCGTGCGGCTGATGACGCAGTTGGCCCGCCAGTTCGCCGAGCACCCCGAGGTCCGCTACGGCCTCACCGCGATGTGCATCGGCATCGGCATGGGCGGCACTGTCATCTGGGAGAACCCGAACTGGGAAGGTGGCGACAAGTGAAGGCACCGAACGAGGTCGTCACCCGTGCGCTGCTGCGCCAGGTGAACGTGCCCGGCCTGGACCGGCCCGCTGCCCTGATCACCCTGGACAACGGCTTCGACCACACCAAGCCGAACACCTTCGGCCCCGGCGGGTTGGCCAGCCTCGACGAGGCGATCACCGCCGCGCTCGCCGCCGACCCGGCGTTCATCGCGGTGACCGGCAAGCCGTACATCTTCTGTGTGGGCGCGGACATCGTCGGTCTGCCGCAGCTGGCCGACCGGGCACAGGCGCTGGAGATCGGCCGGCTCGGCCACCGGGTCTTCGCCCGACTCAAGGACAGCACCGTGCCCACGTTCGCGTTCGTCAACGGCGCGGCGATGGGCGGCGGCCTGGAGTTGGCCCTGCACTGCCACTACCGGACGCTCTCCGGTGGGGCCGCGGCCCTGGCGCTGCCCGAGGTCTCCCTCGGTCTGGTGCCGGGCTGGGGCGGCACGCAGCTGCTGCCGAACCTGATCGGCATCCCCGCCGCCACTCAGGTCATCATCCAGAACCCGCTGATGCAGAACAAGATGCTCAAGCCGAAGCAGGCCGCCGAGCTGGGCATCGCGGACGTGCTGCTGGAGCCGGCCGACTTCCTGGAGCGGTCCCTCGAATGGGCCGCCGGGGTGGTCCGGGGTCAGGTCACGGTGACCCGGCCCGAGGTCGACAAGGACATGTGGGCGGGCGTGCTCTACTTCGCCCGCGAGACCCTCAACCAGCGGTTGCACGGCGCGGTCCCGGCTGCGTACAAGGCTCTGGACCTGCTGGAGACGGCGAAGGACGCGGACTTCGCGACCGGCACCGCCGCCGAGGACGAGGCCCTCGCGGACCTGGTCTTCTCCGAGGAGCTGCGCAGCGGCCTGTACGCGTTCGACCTGGTGCAGCGGCGGGCCAAGCGGCCGGCCGGCGCCCCGGACAAGGGCCTCGCCCGCACGATCACCAAGGTCGGCATCGTCGGCGCAGGCCTGATGGCCAGCCAGTTGGCGCTGCTGTTCGCCCGCCGCCTCCAGGTGCCGGTGGTGATGACCGACCTCGACCAGTCCCGGGTGGACAAGGGCGTCGGCTACGTGCACACCCAGATCGAGAAGGCCGTCACCAAGGGCCGGATGGACAAGGGCACCGCCGCCAAGCTGTACGGGCTGGTCAGCGGCTCGGTCGACAAGACCGCCTTCGCGGACGCCGACTTCGTCATCGAGGCGGTCTTCGAAGACCTGGGCGTCAAGAAGCAGGTCTGGGCCGAACTGGAGAAGATCGTCTCCCCGGAGGCGGTGCTCGCCACCAACACCAGTTCGCTGTCGATCACCGAGATGGCCGCCGAACTGGAGCACCCGGAGCGGGTGGTCGGCTTCCACTTCTTCAACCCGGTGGCGGTGCTGCCGCTGTTGGAGATCGTCCGGGGTGAGCGCACCGACGACGTCACGCTCGCGACCGCGTTCGCGGTAGGCAAGCAGCTCAAGAAGTCGAGCGTGCTGGTGAAGGACGCCCCGGCGTTCGTGGTGAACCGCCTGCTCACCCGGTTCCTGGGCACCGTCTTCGCCGCCGTCGACCAGGGCACGCCGCTGGACGTGGCGAACAGCGCCCTGGACCCGCTGGGTCTGCCGATGCGCCCGCTCGCCCTGCTCCAACTGGTCGGGCCGGCCGTCGCGTACCACGTGGGCGGCACGCTGCACGCCGCGTACCCGGACCGGTTCGGGGTCAGCGAGAACCTCAAGCGGATCGCCGACTCGGGGCAGCCGATCGTGGTCGACGACCAGGTCAACGACGAGGTGGCCAAGCTGCTCGTCGTCGGTGACCAGCCGTTGACCGCCGAGCAGGTACGACAGAACGCGCTGGACGCACTCGCCCAGGAGATCCGGCTGATGCTGGACGAGGGTGTGGTCGCCGAGGCGCAGGACATCGACCTGTGCATGATCCTGGGCGCCGGTTGGCCGTTCCACCTGGGTGGTGTCACGCCGTACCTGGACCGCACCGGCACGTCCGAGCGGGTCACCGGTCAGCGGTTCCTGCCGCGCGGGGCGGCGAGCCTGCCGGCCTGACCGATTGCAATATCACCGGTCGCGGTGGTCGGACCGTCCCTCGTGGGCGGCCCGGCCACCGCGACCGTTTGTGATCAATCACGGCTGGAGGTGCCTTCAGCAGGGACAACGCCGGGCTTCTCAGCGGGTTAGGATCACGCGCTTTGCACCCCCATCTTGGAGCTGACTGAATGTCCCAGCCGCCGGCCAGTCCCTACGGCCCGCCGCACGATTCCTCCAACCCGCCGCAGCAGCCCGGCCAGCCGGGCCAGCCGCAGCAGCCCGGTGGTTGGCCGCCCCCGCAGCAGCAGGGGTTCCCGCCCGCACAGCCGGGTCAGCCGTACGGCGATCCCCAGCAGTTCGCGGGCCCGCCGCCGGCGAAGAAGAAGTCGAACGTCGGCAAGATCGTCCTGATCGTGCTGGCCGTGCTGCTGGTGGTCTGCCTCGGCGGCGCGGCGGCCATCTGGTTCACGGTCAAGGACGACGTGGGCGACGTCGTCGACGCCACCAAGACCCGGCTGGTCGCGCCGGCCACCCTCGCCGGTCGGCCGAAGATCACGGAGCCGGACCTGCAGGCGGCCGCCGACCAGATGGTCACCGAGATGAAGGCGGATGTGCAGAACGAGACCAGCACCGTCGGCGCCTTCTACGGCGACCCGGCCAAGCAGGACCTCGTGATGATCGTTGGCGCGTCCGGCCTGATGACGGACCCGAAGAAGGAGCTGGACGACGCGATCAACGGGCTCTCCACCGAGCTGACGCTGACCAACCTGGCGACCGTCGATCCTGGTCCGCTCGGCGGTGACGCGAAGTGCGGCGACGGCAAGGCCGAGAGCGTGCCCCTGGGGGTCTGCGTGTGGGCCGACCGGGGCAGCCTGGGCATGGTGGTCATCTACTACAAGACCGCCGAGCAGACGAAGGCCGAGTTCGTCACGATCCGGGGCCAGGTCGAGCAGCGCTCCTGACCGTCGACGACCGAGGCCCCGACCACCCGAGGGTGGCCGGGGCCTCGTGCCGACGATCAGGCCGGTTCGTTGCCCTGCGCCGCGGCCCGCGCCGCCGCTGCCGCCGCGCGCTCAGCCTTGTTACCGAGTACGCAGAACTCGTTGCCCTCCGGGTCGGCGAGCACCACCCACCCGCTGCCGGTCGGGCTGACCTGGTCGGCGACGAGGGTCGCGCCGATGCCGAGCAGCCGCTCGACCTCCTCGGCCCGGGTACGGTCGGCGGGTTGCAGGTCGAGGTGCAGCCGGTTCTTCACCGTCTTGCCCTCGGGCACCGCGATGAACAGCACCTCCGGACCACCCGGCGGCAGGAGCATCGCCTCCGGGTCGCCGGGGAAGTCGTCGGGCTGCCGGGGGCAGTCGAAGACCTGTGCCCAGAAGCCGGCGAGGGCGTAGGTGTCGTGGCAGTCGATGCTGATGTTGTGAATGATCGAACTCACGGTTGGTCCTCCACAGTGGTGGTGGCGACACGTTCCCCGGCGCTGCCGAGCACGCAAAACTCGTTGCCCTCCGGGTCGGCGAGCACCGCCCAGCCCGTCCCATCGGCGTGCCGCCGGTCGACGACCATCGTGGCCCCGAGGCCGAGCACCCGCTCGATCTCCTCGTCCCGGGTCCGGTCGGCCGGTTCCAGGCAGACGTGGACCCGGTTCTTGGTCACCTTGCCTTCCGGCACCTCTTGGAAGAACAGGTTCGGGGTGGCTTCGTCCTGCGGGAGCAGGGCTGCCTCCGGATCACCCGGAGCGTCCTCGCCGTGCCGGGCGTAGCCGAGCACCGCCGACCAGAAGCCGGCCAGGGTGTACGTGTCGTGGCAGTCGAAACTGATGTTGCGGATCCGTGGATACACGGGTGGTCCCTCCATGGTCGGATGGGGACGCTCCGCTGCCCGGGGTCAGCCTGCGAATACCCGAGGTGCGGAGCCCTGACTGGTGGACATCGACGCACCCCCCTTCACTCACCGAGCTGACCCGGTGATCTTGCCATCGGCAGAACGCCGCACGCAATCCCGTTCAGCTGGCTGTCGACACCGGCCCGGACACCGCCGGGGCGTCCGCCGACGGCAGAGTGACGGTCACCTCCAGACCACCCCCGGGCTGCGCGATCACCCGTACCGTCCCGCCGTGCGCCGTGCAGACCGCCCGGACGATGGACAGACCCAGCCCGGAGCCGCGGGCGCCGGTGCGTTCCCGGCCACCGCGCCGGAACGGCTCGAACAGCCCCGGCACGTCGGCCTGGTCCACCTCGAAACCCGTGTTGCCCACCACCAACCAGGACCGGACGCCGTCGGTGCCGGTACGCACCCACAGCCGGCCGTGCAGGTGGTTGTAGCGGACCGCGTTCTCGATGAGGTTCCCGGCCAGCCGGTCGAGCAACCCCGGATCACCGACGACCGGCGCGGACTCCAGTGACGTCTGCACCCGCAGGCCGATCCGTTCCACCTCGCGGCGCATCGCCGACAAGGCGTTGACAGTGCCGGCGGCGAGGTCACACTCGGTCCGCCGACCCAGTTGCCGCCCGGCCTGCGCCTCGCTGCGGGCCAGCACCAGCAACGCGTCCACCAGGCCGTTGGCGCGTTCCGAGGCGTCCCGGACCACTGTCGCCATCCGACGGTACTCGGCGGCGTCCGCGTCGTCGTCGCTGAGCGTCACGTCGATCTCGGTCCGCATCACGGCGAGCGGGGTACGCAGCTCATGCGAGGCGTTCGCCACGAAACGTTTCTGCGCCTCGAAGGCGGACGCGATCCGGTCCAACATGGCGTCGAACGTCTTGGCCAGCTCGGCCACCTCGTCGTCGGCGCCCGAGTAGCCGATCCGCTGGTCCAGTGTCGCCTCACCGAGCCGCTGCGCGGTCGCGGTGACCTGGTGCAACGGGCGCAGCGCCCGACCGGCCACGGCGTACGCGCCGGCCACCCCGACGACGCTCACCGCCAACAGCGCGACCAGCCCCTTCGCCAGCAGCTCCCCGGAGGCGGCGTCGACCAGTTGCCGCTGCCACTGGGCGGCGTCCATCGACTCGCCGTCGGCGAGCAGCACGACGGTGCCGGGCAGCAGCTCGTCGGTGGGGCGCAGCGCGTCCCGGACCAGCAGCCACGCCAGCAGCACCAGGATCGCCCCCGCGCCGATCAGCAGCACCCCGTTGAGCAGTGTCAGCCGCAACCGCAGGGTGGGCCGCAACCGGCGGCTCATGCGCTCACCTCGGCGGTGCGGTAACCCGCGCCGACCACCGTCTCGATCAGCGGCGGGTCCCCGAGCTTCTTGCGCAGCGTCATCACGGTGACCCGGACGATCGTGGTGAACGGGTCGGTGTTGGCGTCCCACACCCGTTCCAGCAGCTCCTCGCTGGAGACCACCGCGCCGCGAGCCTTGAGCAGCTCGCTGAGCACCCCGAACTCCTTGTTGGTGAGGTCGACAGGCACGCCGGCGCGGGTGGCCACCCGACGGGCCGGGTCGAGCACCAGGTCGGCCAGTTCGAGCACCGGCGGGGCGGCCGGGGTGGCCCGCCGGCCCAACGCCTGCACCCGGGCGACCAACTCGTCGAAGGCGAACGGTTTGGGCAGGTAGTCGTCCGCGCCGAGCTGCAACCCCTCCACCCGGTCCGCCACAGTGCCACTCGCGGTGAGCATCAGCACCCGGGTCAGCGCGCCGGAGGCGGCCAGGTCGGCGCAGATCTGGTCACCGTGCACGCCCGGCAGGTCACGGTCGAGCACCACCACGTCGTACCGCGTGACGAACGCCGCCTCGTGGCCGGCGTCGCCGTCGTACGCCACGTCGACGGCCATCCCCCGCTTGCGCAACCCGCGCGCGATCGCGTCGGCGAGGTTGCGCTCGTCCTCGACCACCAGTACCCGCATCCCGGCCTCCTCGCTGCTGACCACCGACAACCTAGTGCCGGCCGGCAACCATCGTCCCTCGCCGCCCGTGCCGGTCCGCGTTGCGGGCCCGGTCGGCGTACGCGATGCTGTCCGGCGGCACCGAGCGACGGACGGACCTGCAATGACCATCGCGGCACCACCCACCCGGCGGGACATCGCCTACCGGGGTTTCCACCTGCCGGCCGACGGCGCGTTCGACAGCGACGAGGGCGGTGTCGACGGGCGGCGCACCTGGACGTCGCCTCCGGTGCCGGTGGGCTTCGCCGTCGCCGAGGTGGTGCCGTCCTGGACCGCCGACACCCCCGACGGCTGCTGGATCGAGGTCGAGCTGCGCGGCTGGCACGACGACGCCCCCGCCACCGGCTGGTACCAGCTGGCCCGCTGGGCGGCCGACGACCGGGCGGTACGACGCACCTCGGTACCCGGGCAGCGCGACGGCGACGCCGCTGTCGACACCGACACCCTGATCGTGAACGGGGCGACGGTCACCGGCTGGCAGGCGCGGGTGACAGTGTGCCAACCGACCGGCAGCCCGAGCGGCCCGGTGCTGCGCAGTTTCGGCGCTGTCGCCACCGGCCCCGCACTGACCGGCCCGACCGACGCGCCAGCGCCCGCCTCGTCCGCTGCCCGCGGGCGGGTGCTGGAGGTCCCCCGTTACTCGCAGCGGCTGCACGCCGGCCAGTACCCGCAGTGGGGCGGGGGCGGCGACTCCTGGTGCAGCCCCACCTGCACCTCAATGGTGCTCGCCTACTGGGGTCTCGGGCCGACGGAGGAGCACTACGCCTGGGTGGAGCCGCCCGGCCCGCGCCCGGTGGTGGTGCACGCCGCCCGGCACTGCTACGACCACGCGTACGCCGGGGCCGGCAACTGGCCGTTCAACACCGCCTACGCCGGTCGGTTCGGGGTGGACGCGTTCGTCACCCGGCTCCGGTCCCTGGCCGAGGCGGAGGCGTTCGTCGCGGCCGGCATCCCGCTGATCGTGTCCGCCGCGTTCCGCGCCGACGAGGTGCCCGGGCTTGCCTACGACACCCGGGGGCACCTCATGGTCCTGGTCGGCTTCACCGCCGACGGCGACCCGGTGCTCAACGACCCGTACGCCCCGGACGACGACGCGGTCCGCCGTACCGTGCCCCGGCAGCGGTTCGGCGCGGTCTGGCAGCGCGGCAGCGGCGGCGTGGCGTACGTGCTGCGGCCCCCGTCGGTGCCGCTGCCCCCGCCGCCCGCCCAGGCGAACTGGTAGTCAGTCGGGCAACTGCCACAGCCGGTACGTGCCGTCGGGATTCACGCACAGCAGGCGATGGTCGATCACCTGACACTCCCCGGTGGCATCGCGCATCACGTCGAGGACGCGTACCTCCCCGGCCAGGACGTCCAGCTCGCCGACGAGCACCCCGCCGTCGGGATGCTTACGGGTGCCGATCAGCAGGCCGCCCTGGCGCAGTTGGTACAGGTCCCACCGGCCCAGGTCGGCCACCTCCTGACCGGTGAGCGCGTCGAGCGCAACGAAATGCTCGGGCGAGTCCCCGCCGCCCAGCACGTTGGCCAGCAGCCGATCCCCGGTCGCCCACGCCCACCCCCAGCGACTGCTGCGCCAGCGCACCTCGCCGGTGGCCGGGTCGAGCGCCTGCAACGCGTTGGAACCGGTGCGCAGACACAGGACGAGGCCGCAGTCCAGCGCGAAGTCGACGGTAACGTTCGGGCGGATCCAGCGCCGGTCGAGCTGGTCCAGGCCGTACGCGGTGACAGTGCCCGAGCCTCGGTCGATGACCAGCAGGAGGTCGTCCAACACCTCCAGCCCGAATCGCCCACCGTCAGCTGGTAGCAGGTCGGCACGGGCCAGCACGATTCCGGTGGTCGCGTCGCGTACCTCGACCGGCCCGTCCGTCGGGCTGAGGATCAGCCGATCCACCCCACGCTCGGTCTCGCGCGGGCTGATTCCGGCTGTGGTGGCGGGCAACTGCCAGCGCACGGTGCCGCAGCAGGGGTCGACCACCCGCAGGACGCTCGGCTCGCTCTCGCCGCCGGAGCGCAGCAGCAGGTTGCCGTCGACCAGTCGGTTGGCGCTCCCCGGTTGCTGCCACCGGTACGCGCCGGTCGCCCGGTCCAGCGCGATTGTCGTCGTGTCCCGGCCCTGCGGGCCGATCTCGTACCCGGTGAGGATCAGCAGCTCACCCAGCGGGAAGATCCCCCAGTACCGGGCCTCCGCCGACAGTGGCAGCTGCCAGACCGGCTCGCCGCCGGGCAGCCGATACGCCGCCAGTCGTCGCTGTTGCGGATTGGACGTGCTGGTCGGCTCGATGACCACGGCGAGGTCGCCGTCGACGAGCACGTCGGCCCCGGACCGCACCGGTAGCGTCACCACGGCCCGCCGGGGCGGCGGTGCGCCGGCGGCGGCGAGCGTGAGCAGCGCAAGCAGCGCGAGCAGCGCGGCACGCAATTGCCGACCGTCTGCGCGGGGTGGGCGGGGCAACGGGTCCGGGTCCGGGCCGTGCCGCAGCACACCGAGGTCGATCACCGAGTCGCTCACCGGGTCAACCGCCACAGCGCGGTGGTGCCGTCGAGACGCTGACAGAGCAGCATCGGCAGGGACGCCTGGCAGCTGCCGGCGATGGCCGGCAACACGTCGACGATCCGCGACCGGCGGGCGACGAGATCCAGCTCGGCGACGACCACCCGCCCGTCGTCACCCGGCCGCACCCCGACCAGGGGGGTGCCCGGCCCGAGCACCTGCATCAGAGCCCACTCACCCAACCCGGTGCGCACCTGACCGGTCGCCGCATCCCACACCTCGTACCCTCGGCCGGGCTTGGCCATCAGCAGCTGACCCTGCCGGACGTCCGCGAGGATGTCCGGACCGGAGTCCGACCACCGTACGACGCCGGTGGCCGGATCGAGCACCTGAAGTCCACCGGTCTGCGGTACCGCGCAGAGCAGACCGGCGCAGCTGACCACGTAGGAGATCAACAGCACCTCGGCCGTCCACAGTGGCTCCAGCTCGGTCAGCCCGTAGCCCACCAGCCGGGTGCTGCCGGGTGGGACGACCAGCACCAGGTCGTCGACGACCTGTGCCCGCTGGTACGCCTCCCGGTCACCGGGCAGCGTGTCGACGCTGCGAAGCAGGCGGCCCGTGCCGGCGTCGTGCACCTGCACCTCGCCGGTCGCCAGGAGCAGCACGAACCTGTCGACCAGGCCTTCCTGGAGGTGGTAGGAGTGGTTGGCGGCCGCGGGGATCGGCACGGACCAGAGCACACGGCCGGTGTCGGGCTCGATCCGGTTCAGCGCGCCCGACCCGTCGTCCCGGACGTCGGTCAGCAGCAGGCCGTCGTCGGCGGTCGGTTGGGGCGCCCCGGGAAGCTGCCACCGTTGCTCGCCCGAAGCGATGTCGAAGGCGATCGTCTGGAACACCCGGCCCGGAGCGTTGACCGCCATCGCCAACACCAGCCCCTGCTCGACCCGGACGTCGAGGTAGTCACCGAGGCGGGCCAGCGGGGCCTGCCACCGTCGGCGCACACCGGTGCGGGTCGGGGACGGCTGGGCGTACGCGGTCAGGTACCGGTCGCCCTCGGGTGCCGGCGGGTCGACCACGAAGACGCTGTCCCCGCCGAGGTAGGCAGTGGACGTCGGCGACGCCGGCACCACGCTCACCGCCCGCCGCGGCTGCGGTGTCGCAGCGCTCAGCATCACCAGGGCGAGGACCAGCACCGCCGCGCTGCGCAGCGGTCGACCGGCGGCGCGCGGTCGACGAGCCACAGGCGTCGACGCGGGCTCGTCCCGAACCTCGCCCAGCTCGATGATCGACAACGATCGTCCTTCCGTCACCGATGGGTCACCGTCCGGCAAACCGGCCGTGGGTGCACCGGGCCGGCAAAAGCGACGGAACCGCGCCTGTACGATGGCCCGTCGTGGCCGTGCCGGTGGTAGACCCTTCGCTGAATTCCCTGACCGACGCCGACCCGGCCGAGGCCGAGTCGACTCGACGGCCTCGACGCCGCCCGGCCCGAGCCGACCTGTTGGCCCTCGGAGCCTATGTGCTGCTGGGCGTATTCGTCTGCCTCAACTACTGGGGTGACATCAACGGCCGGGTCTCCTCGCACCTGCCCACCGACCACAGCTGGTTCGAATGGCTGTTCGCGCACGGCGCGTACTCGGTGCGGCACCTGGAGAACCCGCTGTTCACGGCCCGGCAGAACGCCCCGGACGGGGTGAACATGATCGCCAACACCTCGCTGCTCGGGGTGACCCTGCCGCTGGCCCCGCTGACCATGTTGCTCGGCCCCCAGGTGATGTACGCGCTCTACCTGGGTGGGGCGCTGGCCGCCACCGCCGGCACCGGCTACTGGATGCTCTCCCGCCACCTGGTGCGCTCGCGCGCGGCGGCCTTCGTCGGCGGCGCGTTCCTCGGCTTCGCGCCGGGAATCATCCACCACGCCAACGGCCAACCCAACTTCGTGTCCAACTTCCTGCTGCCGCTGATCGTGGTGCGGGTGCTGCGCCTCGGTGAGCCGGGTCGGTGGCGGCGCAACGGGCTGGTGCTCGGCGCGCTGGTGACGTACCAGATCTTCATCAACGAGGAGATGCTGCTCCTCACCGCCCTGGCCTGCCTGGTCATCGTGCTGGCGTACGCCGTGCAGCGCCCGGCCGCCACCCGGGCCGCCGCCGGCACGTTCCTGGCCGGGCTCGGCGTCGCCGGCGGACTGGCCCTGGCGCTCGCGGCGTACCCGATCTGGTTCCAGTTCAACGGCCCCCAGTCCTACCGGGGCCTACAGGGTGGCGTCTTCCACAACTGGGGTGAGGACCTGGTCGCCTTCGTCACCTTCGCCCGCGACACCTGGGCCGGCGACCCGGCGGTGGAGAAGACGATCGGGCTGACCGAGCAGAACACCTGGTTCGGCTGGCCGCTGGTGCTGCTCTCGGTGGTCGCCCTCGTGCTGCTCGTCCGCCGCTCGCTTCCCGCCCGGATCGCCGCGGTGCTGATCGTCGTCTTCACCGTGGCGTCGATCGGGCCACGGGTCCGGTTCAACGGCGTGGAGACGGGCGTGCTTGGCCCGTGGTCGTACGTGTCGGACGACCTTCCGCTGGTCGAGATGATGATGCCGACCCGGTTGACGCTGGTGGTGGGCGCCGCGGTGGGCGTACTCCTCGCGCTCGCCTGGGACGCCGCGCACCGCCAGGGACGGCCGGTGGTCGACCAGCCGCGGGTGCCGGCGCAGCGCACGGGCGACGCGGCCCCGGCGGTCGCCGACGAGCCGGCGGCGACGGACGATCCCGCGCCCGTCGCGGCGCGTCGTCGCTGGCTGCGCCCGGTGGGGTACGCGGCGGTCGCCCTCGCCGTGCTGCCGCTCTTCCCCCGGCCGCTGCCCGCCCAGCAGATCGACCCGCCACCGCACTTCATCACCGCGGGTGGCTGGCGGCCGTACGTGCCGGCGGGCCGGACCCTGGTGCCGGTGCCGATCCCGAGCAACGTGCACGGCCTTCCGACGTTGCGCTGGAGCGCGCTGACCGGGCAGGAGTTCCCCATCCCGGGCGGCTACTTCATCGGCCCGAACGAGGTCGGCGAAGGCGTCTTCGGCGCGCCGAACCGGCCCACCAGCACGCTCATCTACTCCACGATGGACAAGGACGCCGTCCCGGCGCTCACCGACGAGAACCGCCGTCAAGCCGTCGAGGACCTGCGGTTCTGGCGGGCGTCGGTGGTGGTGCTCGGTGCGCACCCCGACGAGGCGGTGCTACGCGATCTGGTCACCGGTCTGATCGGGCCGCCGCAGCGCGTCGACGACGTCTGGGTCTGGGACGTCCGCGCCCTGGTGGGCTGATCAGCCGACCTGGTCCCGGACGTCCCACACCCAACCGCCGTCCACCGGGCGGCCCGGGCCGAGCAGGTCGTCGACGGTGCGACGGACCGGGTCGCCGTTCGTCAACGGGCCGAGCACCACCACGGCGGCCCGCCAGTGCCGCAGGTCCTCGACCGCGCTGCGGCGGTCGGCGTCGGTCAGCACCGGCACCGCACCGGTCTCCGCCACCCGCCGCAGCAGCACGGACGTGGGGCGGTCCGGCGCGCCCCAGCGGGCGGCCGGGTCGTCCGGGCCGCTCGGACCGATGAAGTAGCCGCCCGGCGCGCTGAACGCCAGGCCGGTGCGGGCGGACCAGAGCATCACCGGGCTGCGCGCCGCGCCGGTGACCGGGGGTACGGCGACCACCGTCCGGCCCGGCGGCACCAGGGGCCGCCACCCGCCGTCCGCGACGAACCCCGGCACCGGCATGACCGGTACCACCCGGATCGGCGTCGGCACCAGCGGCAGCAACGCGGCGGCCACCGCTCCGGCCCACAGCAACCGCACCGGCACCCCGGCGACGGCCGACAGCTTGCGCGCCGCCCACACCCGGTCCACGGAGAGCGCCACCAGCACCCCCAGCACCGGTACGCAGACCAGCGCGAACCGGGCCGGCACCGCGAGGTCGAGCAGGGGCAGCCCGGCGACCAGGCGGTACGGCCCGGGGATACCGGTGGCGGTGCCGTCGACCCGCACCTCGACGCCGAGGGAGAGCAGCGCGAACACCAGCCCACAACCGGCCAGGGCGCGGACCAACGGCCGCCGCCACAGCCAGACCACGATCACCACGGCGAGCACCAGCAAGCCGGGGCCGAAGAAGGAGTTCTCCTCGGTCGGGTTCGGCGAGAGCAACCCCGGTAACCAGTCGTCACCGAGGACGGTCTGCCGTGCCGACGCGGTGAACGACGCGGCGTCCAACTGGAACGCATGCGCGGCGAACGCCATCCCGGCGTAGTGCTGCGGGCCGTAGAACTGGAACCACAGGGGGTACGCGAGCAGCACGCCCGCCACCCCGGCAGCCACCGCCAGCCGGCCGAACAGGGCCGGCGCGAGCCGCCGGGCGGCCACCCGGTCGGCGAGCGCGTAGCCGAGCGCGAACACGCCGGCCGCGAGCGCCAGGAAGACCAGCGCCTCCTCGCCGATGAAGACCTGCCAGACGAGCAGCAGCCCGAGGACCACTCCGGGTCGCCACACTCCGGCGAGTCGGTGCGCCGCCTCCGGGGCGGGCCGGAACACCAGGGCGAGGATCGCGGGCACCAGGAACTGCGCGGCGATGTGCAGGTGCGCGCCCGCCTGGGCGATCATGCCCGGAGCGAAACCGCAGATCAGGCCACCGACCGCAGCTGCGGACCGGGTGGTGACCAGGCGGCGGCGCAGCAACGCGTACCAGGCCGCGGCCGTGCCGGCGAGGCAGCAGACGACCGCCACGCAGAACGCGACCTGCGAGCCGAAGAGCAGAGTCACCGGGGTCAACGGGACACCCAGACCGAGCACCGAGGTGTTCGCCATCAGGTTCACCCCGTCGGGGGCGTTCAACCCGGCACTGAAGAGCGGGTTATGCCCGTCGACGACGGCGTGCGCCGCGTGGGCCAGCATCCACTCGAAGAGGATCTGGTCGCCCGCCTGGTGGAACAGCCGCCACGGGTGCCCCCACTGGGCGCTGGTCAGCACGACCGCCAGGGCCAGGTAACCGGCCACCACCAGCAGGTCCCGGAGCCGGCCCGCACGGGATGGGCGGACCGTCGGCGGGGGCGACGTGGTCGGGGACGTCGTCCCGGTGGTCATCAGACCGAACGGTCGGTCAGCGCCCGGACGTCCCACACCCAGACGTCCAACTCCTGGCGGCCGGGGCCGACCAGGTCCTCGACGGCACGTCGCAGCGGTTCGGAGTTCTGCTGACGGACCGGGAGCACCAGGATCGCGGCCCGCCAGTGGCGCAGTTCGTCGCTGAAGCGGCGGCGCTGCCGGTCGTCGAGCTTCGGCGTACGCCCGGTGGTCGCCACCTCCTCCAGCATCTGACCCACACCGCTGGGTCGACCGCCGAACCGGCCCGCGTCACCGGTGTTGCCGTTGCGGGGGGCGAGGAAGTAACCGCCGGGGATCTTGAAGTCGAGGTTCGTGGCCGCCGCCCAGCGCATGCCGTGCGTGTTGCCCATGCTGGGCACCGGGATCGGCACCAGCGTCTGGTCCGGCCCGACGTACGCCCGCCAGCGGTCGGCAGTGATGAAGTCCGGCACCGGCGGTCGGGAGACCATCCGCAGCGGCATCGGAGCGATCGGCAGCAGCGCGAACGCCAGGCCGGCGGCGGTGAGCGTCCGTACGGTTCTCCGCTCGGCCGGGCGCAGCGCCCAGGCCCGCTCGACGGCGAGCGCGAGCAGCAACCCGATCACCACGCTGGTGATCAGACCGAACCGGGTGGGCACCACCGCGTCCAGCAGGGGCAGGTGGACCAGCCACTGCCACGGCCCGGTGAACAACTCCCGGTCCCACCAGGAGACCCGCTCGCCGAGGGAGAGCACGGCGAAGAACACGCCGGTCGCCGCGAGCGCCCGCACGATCAACTCCCGGCGCAGCCAGACCACGATGCCGATGGCGATCAGGGACAGGCTCCAGCCGAAGAAGGCGTTCTCCTCGGAGTAGTTCGGCGCCAGGTTGATGTTGGCCCGCTGGTTGCCGCCGAGGGTGGGCGAGCCCTGGGCGAAGAACGCGGCGATGTCGTTGCCGTAGTCCCGCACCGCGTCGCTGAGCCCGTGGTACGCCATCGGCCCGGCGAACTGCACGTACAGCGGATACGCCAGCAGCGCCCCGGCCAGCAGCGCGCAGGTCACCACGCCGGCGCCGAGCGGTCGCCACGCCGCCCGCCAGCGGGCCGGCTCCTGAGCGAGCACCGCCAGCAGGAACACCCCGCAGGCCAGGGCCGTGAAGAGCAGGATCTCCTCGTTGATGAACGCCTGCGCGGTGACCAGCAGGGCGAGCAACGCCCCGTCCCGGATCGGCCGACGGGACCGGGTGAGGACCAGCACGCGCCAGACGATGAACGGCAGCAGGAACTGGCTGATGATGTTCGGGTGCCAACTCGCGTGCGACAGCATCGCGGGCGAGAAACCGCAGAACCAGCCGCCCACCGCCGCCGCGAGCGGGGTACGCACCAGGTGGCGGGAGAGCATGAGGTACCAGGCCATCGCGGTGCCGGCGAGGCCGAGCGTCACCAGCACCACAAAGGAGACCGCCGGCCCGAAGAGCAGCGTCACCGGGACCATCGGAATGCCCAGCGCCAGCACGGCCGTGTTGGCCATCAGGTTGACGCCGTCCGGATAGTTGAACTGCTCGGTGTAGAACGGGTACTCGCCGTGCAGCACCACGCGTACCGAGTGGGCGAGGAAGAACTGCACCTGGGCCGGGTCACCGGTGTAGAGCGAGGCCACCCGACCGGACGGGTCCAGCCAGATCCGGCTGGTGACCCAGAGTGCGGCGAGCAGGAACAACCCGCCCACCGCGAGGTGCTGCCTCCGCCGGGGAAGACGATGCCACCACCGCCTGGTCGGTGCCGCCTCCGCGTCGTCGGCAGCCGTCTCGGGCTCGACCGGTGCCGCGTCCTGAGCCGGCTCGACCGGCTCTTCCGGCTCGACCGGCATGTCCGGCACGTCCGGCTCGATGGGCGTCTTGGTGGGGGCCGGTGCGGCGGCCTCGGCTGGGGCGACGGGTGCGCCGCCGGCGGTGCCCTGGGAGTCGGCCGGGGCGGTGGACCTTCCGGTCAGGGCGGCGGGGCCGGCGAGGATGCCGACCGGTGTGCGATAGCTCACCAGTTCGTCGGGGCCGGCTGCGGCCTCCGGGTGCGGCGCGGACAGGGCGCGGGACTCGGCAGGCGTCACAGTCGGCGGAGTCTACCGGAGCAACGAAAACGCACTAAAGCCCCGGTGTGGTCCAATGTGGTGAGTGCAGCGGCGGGCAACTGGGGCCTCGCGTCGGACATCTCGTACTATGGCGCTTTCCGACAGCGACGGTGAGGCGATCGGGGGCGGGCCAGGTGACTCCAGGCCGTCGGTACGGCAGGGCGCTCCCCGTCCTGCTCAGCGCACTGCTGGCCAGCACGGCCTGCGGTCCTGTGGCCGAGAGGAAGTCGCAGGACCTGCGGGTCGGGTACGACAGCCTGGACGGGTCGTTGGCCGTGTGGCCGCCCCGGGGCGACCTGTCGACTGACGCCACGGCGACGACAGCTGTCACCCGGGCCGTCCGCGACTGGCGCTCACCGGACGACGACCGGGCGCACCTGCCCTCGTCCGGCATCCTCTTCTCCGGTCGGGTCGACGGCGCCCCGGTGGCTCTCGTCGCCGCCGACGTGCCCGGCGAGAGCGCCTCCTGGCTGCTGCAACTCACCCGCGACGGCGACCGCTACGCGGTGACCCGCGCCACCGAGTACACCGACCCGGGTTACCTCGTCTACTCCGACGTGCTGCCCGTGCAGACCGCCGCCGGCCGGCGCTACCTGGTCTCCGCCCGGGTGCAGACGCTGGTCGGGCCACAGGATCGGACGTTGACCGTCACGGACGGCCTCAGCGCGCCGGTAAACGTGCCGTCGTGCACGGCGGTCGGGGTGACAGCGACCCTGCGCACCACCGAGTCGCTGCCTCGGGGGCGGGCTGCGGACCGGCTGCTCGACCTGGGCACCGGCACCGTCGATCCGCGCTATCCGCTGGTCCGCGACGAGTCGGGCACGGGACGGCGGGCACTCACCGGCCTGGACACCTGCGTGCTGGCCGGCGACCGGGGTCCGTTCGGCAGCATCCCCCGCCGGATCGGCGACCGGGACGCGCCGCGTTCGGTGCCGACGTCCTGGCCGATGGCGAAGCTCACCGTCCGCTCGCTCGGCGAGGTCGCCCTCGGAGGTGGCGAGGCGGCCGAGTTGCAGCAGCTCAGCTGGGACACCGACGCCGGCGCGATGACCGCGGTGGTCTACCGGCCGGCCGACGGAGGCGCCCCCGTCGTCTCGCCCGCCGACCGGGCCACCCCGTTGCAGGCGTACCAACTGCCGGTACCCGGTCAACCGCTGGTGGTGCTCAGTTGGCGGCCCACCCGGGACAGCTCCCTGTCCGTGCCGCCGGGGACTCCCCTGCTGGTCGAACGACCCGGTCTGGCGGTCGTCCCCAGCCCGTCCCGTTCCCAGACCTACAGCCTCGCCAACACCGACAAGACCCACTACCGCTCAATAGAACCAGCCAACTGACCCACCCCGACCCGCACAACGCGACGGCGGGCGTCCCCGGGAGGGGGCGCCCGCCGTCGTTGTCGGGTCAGTTCTGCGCGGCCGCGTCGCTCGGCGTGAGGCGGTCCGGCGTGGCGTCCAGGCCGGAGATCCAACCGGTGACGTCGCGGGCCACGTCCTGGGCGGTCAGGCCCAGGTCGGCGAGGATCTGCGCCCGCGTGCCGTGCGGGTGCCAGTCGGCCGGTACGCCCAGGTCCTTGAGCGGCACCCGGACGTCGGCGTCGCGCATCGCCTGGGCGAGCGCGTCGCCCACCCCGCCGACCCGCACGCCGTCCTCCACGCTGACCACGAGCCGGTGCCGGGCGGCCAGGTCGACCAGCTCCGCCGGGACCGGACGCACCCAGCGCGGGTCGACGACGGTGACTCCGTAGCCCTGCTCGGCGACCCGGGCGGCCACCTCCATGCCCAGCTGGCCGAACGAGCCGACAGCGACCAGCAGCACGTCGGTACGCGCCGACTCGGCCAACACGTCGACGGTGCCGACCCGGCGCAGCGCCGGAAGGTCCGCGGCGACCGAACCGGTCGGGAAGCGCAGCACTGTGGGGCCGTTGTCGACGGCCATCGCCTCGCGCAGCTCCTCCCGCAGCGTGGCGGCGTCGCGGGGGGCGGCGATCCGCAGACCGGGCACCACCCCGAAGACCGACATGTCCCAGATGCCGTAGTGGCTGGGACCGTCCGGGCCGGTGATGCCGGCCCGGTCCAGCACGAAGGTCACCGGCAGCTTGTGCATCGCCACGTCCAGCAGGACCTGGTCGAACGCGCGGTTGAGGAAGGTGGCGTAGACCGCGACCACGGGGTGCAGACCACCGAGCGCCAGCCCGGCCGCCGAGGTGGCGGCGTGCTGCTCGGCGATGCCCACGTCGTACACCCGCTCGGGGTACTTGCGGGCCAGCTTCGCGATGCCGGTCGGCTCGGCCATGGCGGCGGTGATGCCCACCACGTCCGGGCGCTCGTCGGCGATGGCCAGCAGCTCGTCGGCGAAGACGTGCGTCCACTTCACCGACGGCGCGGCCAGCAGGGCGCCGGTCTCGACGTCGAAGGCGCTGCTCGGGCCGTGCAGGCAGTCCGCGTCGTCCTCCTCGGCCGGACGGTAGCCGTAGCCCTTGCGGGTGACCGCGTGCACGATCACCGGGCCGCCGAAGTTCTTCGCCGCGCGCAGCGCCGCCTCGACCGCCGCCACGTCGTGCCCGTCCACGGGGCCGACGTACTTGATGCCGAGGTCCTCGAACATGGCCTGCGGCGCGACGGCGTCCTTGATGCCCTTCTTGACCGCGTGCAGCACCTCGTACATCGGCTTGCCGACCAGCGGGGTGGAGCCGAGCGCGTCCTTGACCGTGTCGAGCACCTTCTCGTAGCCCGGGTTGAGCCGCAGCGAGGAGAGGTGGTCGGCCAGCCCGCCGATGGTGGGCGAGTAGGAACGGCCGTTGTCGTTGACCACGATCACCAGCGAGTTGCCGGCGGTGGCGATGTTGTTCAGCGCCTCCCAGCACATGCCGCCGGTGAGCGCGCCGTCGCCGACCACGGCCACGACGCTGCGCTGCTCACCCCGCAGGGCGTACGCCTTGGCCAGGCCGTCGGCGTAGGAGAGCGCGGTGGAGGCGTGCGAGTTCTCGATGAGGTCGTGCTCACTCTCGGCCTGGCTGGGGTAGCCGGAGAGGCCACCGCGCTGGCGGAGCTTGTCGAAGCCGGCCTGACGCCCGGTGAGGATCTTGTGCACGTACGCCTGGTGGCCGGTGTCGAACAGGAGCCGGTCCCGGGGCGAGTCGAAGACGCGGTGCATGGCCAGCGTCAGCTCGACCACACCGAGGTTGGGCCCGACGTGCCCACCGGTGCGGGAGACCTTGGCGATCAGGAAGTCCCGGATCTCGGCCGCGAGGACGTCCAGCTCCTCGCCGGACATCCGCTTGACGTCCTGCGGACCGCGTACCGTCCCGAGCAGCCGGCCGTGGTTGGCCGTGTCCTCTTCAACACTCATGACCGGAGAGTCTATCGGCCCTGTGGTACTCCGCAGCCCGGGCCGAGCCCGGCGCACCCGCGGCCGCGAGCTGAGCGCCTGATCAGGGCCGGATCCGCAGCCGCCGGGGCGGCTCGGTCGGGCGGCCCGGGTACGCCGGCCCGGCGGGTGTCCACGACCCGAGCACCGCACCCCGGGTGGCACCGGTCACCGACGGGATCGACCCGGGCAGCCCGTGCCAGGACAGCCAACCCAGCAGCGCGAAGGCGTACGCCTCCTTGGCCTGCGCGGGTACGCCCAACTCGTCGGTGCCGCGCAGCTGCCACCGGCCCTCGCCGAGGGCGGCGAGCCGCCGCAGCAGGGTGGGGTTGCGCACACCACCGCCGGCGGCGATCACCTCGGCCACGCCGTGCCTGTCGCACTCGGCGGCCACCACCCGTGCGGTCAGTTCGGTCAGCGTGGCCAGCAGGTCGTCCACCGGCACGGGCGTACCGAGCGCGGTGAGGTGCCGGTCTAGGTAGCCGGCGTGGAACAGCTCCTTGCCGGTGGACTTGGGCGGCGCCGCCGCGTAGTACGGCTCGGCCAGCAGCGCGGCGAGCAACCCGGGGTGCACCCGACCGGCCGCGGCCCGCGCGCCGTCGACGTCGCACGGTTGGCCGAGGAAACGCCGGGCGGCAGCGTCCAGCAGGGCGTTGGCGGGGCCCACGTCGTACCCGAGGACCGGAGCGCCCGGGGCGACCACTGTGAGGTTGGCGATGCCGCCGAGGTTCAGCGCCGCGCGCGGCCCGGCGGCGGCGTCGAGCAGCAACGCGTCGAAGGCCGGCACCAGCGGCGCGCCCTGCCCGCCGACGGCGATGTCCGCCGAGCGCAGATCACTGAGCACGGGTACGCCGACCCGGGCGGCCACCCGGGCCACCGCGCCCAGTTGCAGAGTGCCCAGGGCCACCCCGTCGGCGACCCAGTGGAACACCGTCTGACCGGGTGAGACCACCGCGTCGGCCCGCCCACCGGCCAGTTCCAGGCCGACCGCCGCCGCGTCGGCGAACACCTCGCCGAGGCGGTTGTCGAGCCGGCAGACCGCCTCGACGGTCGTGGTCGCCGGGGGCAGCAGCGCCGCGATCTCGGCGCGCAACTCCTCGTCGTAGTCCAGGCCACGGTGCCCCAACGGCCGCAGCCAGAGGGTGTCCCCCTCGACCTCGAACTCCGCCGCGACGACGTCCACCCCGTCGTACGACGTCCCGGACATCAACCCGACGATCTTCATCGGGCCAGGCTAGTCAGGCGGTCGGCGGGAGCAGCAACCCCACCTGCTCGACGTGCTGCGTCATCGGGAACAGGTCGAAGCCCCGCAACGCGGCCAACCGCCAGCCCAACCCTGCGAAGGTACGCACGTCCCTGGCGAACGCCGCCGGGTCGCAGGCCACGTACGCGATCGCGCGCGGGCCGGCGGCGGCCAGGGCGCGGACCACCGGGGCGCCGGCCCCGGAGCGCGGCGGGTCGAGCACCACCACGTCGACCGGGCCGGTGATCCGCCGACGGGCCAGCGCGGTCTCCACCCGGGCCGACACGACCTCGACGGCGGGCAGGTCGGCGAGGTTCTCCCGGGCTGCGGCGACACCCTGCCCCGCCGCCTCGACCAGTGTCACCCGGCCGGTCGCACCGACCCGCTCGGCCAACCCGGCGGCGAACAGCCCCGCGCCGCCGTACAGGTCCCACGCGATCTCGCCCGGCTGCGGGTCCAGCAGGTCCAGCACCGCGGTGGAGAGGGTGCTCGCCGCGGCCGGGTGCACCTGCCAGAACGCGGACGCGGGCAGCGTCCAGTCCCGTCCGGCGGCCACCTCGCGGACCTCGGCCGGCCCGCTCACCGGGGCGGGTACGCCCTCACGGATCTCCGTGACGGTCACGTCGCCGCCGGTGCTGGCGACGGTCTCCACCGCCTCGGCGGCCGACCAGCGCGCGCCGGTCGGGGTGAGCACCGGCAACTGCTGGATGGCCGGGTGGGCGATCCGGCAGCGGTCGATGGGCACCACCTCGTGCGAACGGTGCTTGAGCAGACCGGCCCGGTCCGCGGCGTCCACGGCGTAGCGGACCCGGGAGCGCCAGCCGAGCAGCCCGCCGGGCAACGCCTGGACCCGGACGTCGAGCCGGTCCAGCTCGACGTCGGTCAGCCCGCCGAGGCGGACCAACTGTTCGCGCACCACGGCGGTCTTCCAGGCCAGTTGCGCGTCCGGGGCGACGTGTTGCAGGTCGCAGCCACCACAGGCACCCGGTTTCGCGTACGGGCAGGGCGGCTCGACCCGATCCGGTGAGGGGTCCAGCACTGTCACCGCATCGGCCCGGACGAACCCGCGGTGCACCTCGGTCACCTCGGCGATCACCCGTTCACCGGGCAGCGCGTGCCGGACGAAGACCACCTGCCCATCCACCCGGGCCACGCAGTGCCCGCCGGGGGCGACCGCGTCGACGGTCAGCTCGACCCGCTCCGCCTCGGCCAGTCCACGCTCGCTGGGCTCAGTCACGGCCACTGCCTCCCGTTCCGCCGCCCGCCGGGCCGCCCTCGCCGGGCGGGGCGGAGACCGGCGCCGCCGAGACCGGCGGCGGGTCGGAGACCGGCGGCACCGTGCCGCGTGGCCCGCGTGCCGGTGTCCGCGACAGCGTGGCGTCGAGCCGGTCCAGGTTCTTGCTCGCCGTCGACGCCAGCTGCCACGGCACACTGACCACCATCACCCCCGGCTCGAAGAGCAGCCGGCCCTTGAGGCGCAGTGCGCTCTGGTTGTGCAGCAGGTTCTCCCACCAGCGGCCGACCACGTACTCGGGGATGAAGACGGTGACCACGTCCCGGGGTGACTTACGGCGGGTGGAGGCCACGAAGTCCAGGATCGGCCGGGTGATCTCCCGGTACGGCGAGTCGATCACGGTGAGCGGGATGGCCATCTCCCGCCGCTCCCAGTCGGCCTGCAGGTCCCGGGTGTCGTTCTCGTCCACGTTCACGGTGACGGCGGTCAGCGTGTCCGGCCGGGTGGCCCGGGCGTAGGCGATCGCCCGCAGCGTCGGCTGGTGCAGCTTGCTGACCAGCACGATCGCGTGGTTGCGGGCGGGCAGCACGGCCCGGCCCTCGTCCGGCGGGGTCAGCTCGACGGCGATCCGGTCGTAGTGCCGGCGGATGGCGAGCATCAGCACGTAGATCACCGCCATCGCGGCGATCGCGATCCACGCTCCGAGCAGGAACTTCGTGATCAGGACGATCACCAGCACCGTACCGGTCAGACCCGCGCCGAAGGTGTTGATCGCCCGGGAGCGATACATCCGGCGGCGCGCCTCCGGGTCCCGCTCGGTACGCAGACGCCGGTTCCAGTGCCGGATCATGCCGGCCTGGGAGACGGTGAACGAGACGAAGACCCCGACGATGTAGAGCTGGATCAGCTTCGTCACCTCGGCCTGGAAGCCGACGATCAGCACGATCGCGAAGAGGGCGAGGAAGCTGATGCCGTTGGAGAAGGCCAGCCGGTCGCCCCGGGTGTGGAACTGGCGGGGCAGGTAACGGTCCTGGGCGAGGATCGAGCCGAGCACCGGGAACCCGTTGAACGCGGTGTTCGCGGCCAGGAAGAGGATCAGGGCGGTCATTCCGGCCACCACGTAGAGCAGGACCGAGCCGGAGCCGAAGACCGTCTCGCCGAGCTGGGTGGTGACCGTCTTCTGCACGTACCCGTCGGGGCCGGAGATGATCTGGAGACCCGGGTCCTCGACGAACTGCAGGTGGGTCAGCCGGGCCAGCCAGATGATCCCGACCAGCATGCTCACCGAGATGGTGCCGAGCAGCAGCAGGGTGGTCGCGGCGTTGCGGCTCTTCGGCGCCTTGAACGCCGGCACTCCGTTGGAGATCGCCTCCACACCGGTGAGCGCGGCGGCACCCGAGCTGAACGTCCGCAGCAGCAGGAAGACGAGCGCGAAACCGGTCACGCTGTGCTCGGCCTGGATCACCAGGTCGGCGCTCGGCGCGCGGAGCTCGTCGCCCAGCACGAACACCCGGAACAGCCCGGTGAACAGCATCCCACCCATCACGATCACGAAGCCGTAGGTGGGGATGGCGAACGCGGTGCCCGACTCGCGCAGACCGCGCAGGTTGACAGCGGTCAACAGCACCACCGCGCTCACCGCGATCAGGACCTTGTGGGTCGCCACGAACGGCACCACCGAGCCGAGGTTGGCCACCCCGGAGGAGACCGACACCGCCACCGTGAGCACGTAGTCGACAAGCAGCGCGCTGGCCACCCCGACGCCGAACTTCGGGCCAAGGTTGACAGTGGCCACCTCGTAGTCGCCGCCACCGGAGGGGTAGGCGTGGACGTTCTGCCGGTAGCTCGCCACCACGGTGAGCATCACCACGACCACCGCAAGGGCGATCCATGGCGAGAACACGTACGCGGAGGCCCCGGCGATGGAGAGGGTCAGCAGGATCTCGTCGGGCGCGTACGCGACGCTGGACAGCGCGTCGGAGGCGAACACGGGCAGCGCGATGCGCTTCGGCAGGAGGGTGTGCTGGAGCCGGTCGGACCTGAACGGTCGACCGAGGAGAAGTCGCTTCACCAGCGAGGTGGGACTGGCCACGAACGCCAAGAGTACGACCACCACGGCGGGAACGCGGGGGTGGGCGATCACCGCTGCCCGCGACGACGGGGTACGGTCGGTCCCCGCTCCCCACCGGAACGTGGCAGGCTCGCACTCGGAGGGCCACCGGCAGCGGGGGCGGTACGCACCTTGGGAGGGACAGCGTGCACGTCGTGATCATGGGATGTGGCCGGGTCGGGTCGACCCTCGCCCACAGCCTGGAGTCCCGAGGGCACTCGGTGGCGGTGATCGACCAGGACGCCGACGCCTTCCGCCGGCTCGGCCCCGACTTCGCCGGGATCACGGTGACCGGGGCGGGCTTCGACGGCGAGGTGCTCCGACAGGCCGGCATCGAGCGCGCGGACGCCTTCGCGGCCGTGTCCAGCGGCGACAACTCCAACATCATCTCGGCCCGGTTGGCGCGCGAGACGTTCGGCGTGTCCCGGGTCGCCGCCCGCATCTACGACCAGCGCCGTGCGCAGGTCTACGAGCGGCTGGGCATTCCCACCGTCGCGACGGTGCGCTGGACGGCCGACCGGATGCTCCGGCACCTGGTGCCGGAGGGCAACGTGGAGATCTTCCGTGACCCCACCAGCACGGTGTCGATCGTCGAGGTGCCGGTGCACAAGGACTGGATCGGCCGGTCGGTGCGCAACCTGGAGGACGCGGCCGGCGCCCGGGTGGCCTACCTGATCCGCTTCGGCATCGGCACGCTGCCCACCGGCTCCACCGTCGTGCAGGAGGGTGACCAGGTGTTCATGCTGGTCAGCGATGACATCGTGGCGACGGTCACGTCGGTGGCGGCGGCGCCGCCGGAAGGGGGGCACTGAGCCATGCGGGTCGCCATCGCGGGCGCGGGCAACGTGGGCCGCTCGATCGCCCAGGAGCTGATCGACAACGGCCACCAGGTGATGCTGATCGAACGCCAACCCAAGATGCTGCGCCCGGACCGGGTGCCGGCCGCCGAGTGGGTCCTTGCCGACGCGTGCGAGGTGGCGAGCCTGGAGGAGGCCAACGTCGCGGGCTGCGACGTGGTGGTCGCGGCGACCGGCGACGACAAGACCAACCTGGTGCTGTCGTTGTTGGCCAAGACCGAGTTCGCGGTGCCCCGCGTGGTCGCCCGGGTCAACCGGGCCGAGAACGAGTGGCTGTTCACCGAGCAGTGGGGCGTCGACGTCGCGGTGAGCAAGCCGCGGGTGATGGCCGCGCTGGTCGAGGAGGCGGTGACCGTCGGCGACCTGGTCCGGCTGATGACCTTCCGCCAGGGTGAGGCCAACCTGGTCGAGATCACCCTGCCGCCTACCGCGCCGTACGTCGGTCAGCCCATCCACGCCGTGCCACTGCCGCGCGACGCCGCACTGGTGGCGATCCTGCGCGGCAAGCGGGTCCTGGTGCCCAGCCCGGACGACCCGATCGAGGCCGGCGACGAACTGATCTTCGTCTGCACCGCCGAGGTGGAGGACCAGGTCCGCGTGGTGATCCTCGGGCCGGACAGCGTCGAACGGACCCGCAGCTCCCGCTGACCCGACAGGCAGCCGCCCCCGGCTGCCCCGCCGCGCTCAGGCGCCGGGCACCGGGGTCGGCGGAGCCTCCCGGGTGACCCGGCGGACCGTCCAGACCGTGATCAGCAGCAACAGCGCGTACGGCGGGTAGCCCAACACCAGCCGGGCCACGCCCAGCGCGGTGTCCTGGTGGGCCAGGTAGAGCCCGGCCTGCACGCCCACCTTGGCCAGCCAGACCACGCCCCAGAGCACGGTGAGCTGGGTGAAGGTGCGCACCAGCTTCGGGTCGGCCCGCCACTCCGAGCGGCCCTTCGCGACCAGCACCGACCAGATCCAGCCGACCAGGGGCTGCCGGATCGCCGCCGAGATCAACAGGGCGACGCCGTACCCGATGCCGTACAGGATGCCGGGAAGGTAGAAGTCACGCTCGTCGCCGGTGCGCCAGGCGATGGCCGCGCCCACACCGACGCCGAACAGGCCGTTGACGGCGTGCCGGATCGGCCGACGCTGGGCCAGCCGCACCCCGGCGATGAGCAGCGCGACGGAGACCGAGGCGATCACCGCAGGCCGCAACTCGCCGATGATGTTGGCGAGGACGAAGACCACGACCGGGATGCTCGACTCGACCAGGCCCCGCCAGCCGCCGAGCTGGTCGGCCATCTGCTCGGCGATCGTCGGCAGCGGCTCGTCCTGCGGGTCGATCTCCGGCTGCGCCGCCCGGTCCTGTCCCGTCGTCATCGCCGGCCTTCCGTCCGCAGCGCCGTCACTTCGGCGAGTCCAGCTCGTAGTAGGGGTTGTAGATGACCTTGCGGTCGTCGCGGACGGCCACCCGACCACGGGCGGTCAGGTGCCGACCCGGCTCGATCCCGGCGATGTGCCGTCGCCCCAACCAGACCAGGGTGACCACGTCGGTGCCGTCGTACAGGTCGGCTTCGAGGGTGGGCAGATTGGTGCGCGGCGTGTAGACCACGGTGCGCAGCCGGCCGGCGACCGACACCAACTGGCCCCGGGAGCACATCTGGGCCGGGATGCCGCCGCACTCGGCGCTCTCCCGACGCAGCTCCTGCGCGTCGATCTCGGCTTCGCTGGCGGTGAACCGTTGCAGAAGTCGCCGCAGCGACACCCTGCCCTCGTCGGTCATCATGACCTCCGCGTCACCCTCTCCACGCTCGCCGTCCCCGGCCGGCACCGGCGGCGCCGGAACCGTGCCGCCAGCGTACGCCGACGAGGCCGGTTCCGGCGTGCCGGTGGGCGCGGGGTCAGACCTGGCGCGGCTCGGCGACAGCGTCGCCCGCCTGGTCGGCGGCCTGGCTCGTCGCACTGGACCGCGACAGTTCGATTCCGTTGCAACAGCAGCTCTGCGACCAGATCAGCGGGTCCGTGCGCACCGGTCGACTGCGCCCC
>NZ_JBSFBM010000015.1:0-40969 GCF_053592955.1 Micromonospora sp. NPDC002411
GGCGTCGCTGACCGAGGTGACCAGCTTCGGGGACAACCCCGGGCGGATGCGTATGCACGTCTACGTGCCGGACAACCGCCCGGCCAAGCCGGCGACAGTGGTGGCCATGCACGGCTGCGGCGGATCCGGCCCCGGGTTCTACTCCGGGAGCGAGTTCGCCAGCCTCGCCGACCGTTACGGGTACATCGTGATCTACCCGTCCGCCACCCAGCAGGCCGGCTTCGGCAACTGCTTCGACACCTGGTCGGACGCCGCGAAGCGGCGAGGTGGGGGCAGTGACCCGGTCTCGATCATCTCCATGATCCGGTACGTGCAGCAGCAGTACGCGGCCGACCCGGACCGGGTCTACGCCACCGGCAGCTCGTCCGGCGGCATGATGACCAACCACATGCTGGCGCTCTACCCCGACGTGTTCAAGGCCGGCGCCGCGTTCATGGGCGTGCCGTTCAACTGCTTCGCCAACGCGGCGGACTACCCGCCCGGCAGCAGCCAGTGCACCGGCGGGAACATGAACCGCACGCCGCAACAGTGGGGCGACGCGGTGCGCCAGGCGTACCCCGGCTACTCCGGGCCTCGTCCACGCGTGCAGCTCTGGCACGGCACCAACGACACCCTCGTGCCGTACTCGCTGTTGCAGGAGACGATCGAGCAGTGGACGAACGTGTTCGGCCTGAGCCAGACCCCCACCTCCACCGACACACCCCAGGCCAACTGGAACCGGCGTCGGTACGCCGACAGCAGCGGCACCGTCCAGGTCGAGGCGTACAGCATCCAGGGAGCCGGGCACAGCCTGCCGTCCGGCGGTATGGCCGCCGCTGCCCTGCAGTTCTTCGGCCTGACCAACCCCACGACGCCGCCGCCGACCACCCCGCCCCCGACCACCCCGCCGCCGACCACCCCGCCGCCGACGACGCCGCCTCCGACCACGCCGCCGCCGACCAACGGCGCGTGCCGGGTGACCGTCGCCGTCAACGCCTGGAACAACGGCCTGACCGAGAACATCACCATCACCAACACGGGCACCAGCGCCGTCAACGGCTGGTCCCTGGTCTTCACCCTGCCGAGCGGGCAGACCATCACCTCGGGCTGGAACGCCACCTACTCGCCCAATTCCGGGCAGGTGACGGCCCGCAACGTCGCCTACAACGGGGGCATCCCCGTCAACGGCTCGGTGACCATCGGCTTCCAGGCCAGCCACAGCGGTAACAACGCCCGACCGTCCTCGTTCACCCTCAACGGCGCGTCCTGCGCTGTCGCCTGAGACCGGCCCGGCGTCGACGAAACCGTGCGCCGGTCACCACCTCCGTGGTGACCGGCGCACGACTCGTTCCGGCGTCGCCGGGTCAGCGGTAACCGGCGCCCACCACGCTGGCCTGCACCGCGTTCTCGGTCGCGTCGGACGGGTAGCCGGCGACCATGGCCCCCTCGTAGAAGGTGCCGGCGCTCAGGTTCGCGCCACCGTCGGGCTTGCAGCAGTCACCGCCACTGCCGAGGATGATCGCGCCCTGCTTCTTCATCGGGCTGTATCCCGGCGGGAGCGAGCCGTCATACAGCGTGTAGAGGCTGCCGGACTGCGCGTCGCTGCCCTTGATGGCGAAGCGGGTGGTGCCGTTGTTCTTCAGCGTCGCGGTGACGAACTTGCTGGTGAACGCGCGCTGGTTCGGGTTCCAGGTCTGGCTGCCACCCGGGAAGAGGCCCCACTCCAGGTCCGCCTGCACCCAGGGGCCGGAGCCGGAGCAGCCGCCGAACCAGCACTGCTTGCTGAAGTTGATGGCGTCCATCGCGCCGGCGGCGTCCGCCTTCCTGGTCGTCTCGCTGTTGCCGTAGTCGAAGCAGCAGCCGCTGTTGACGTGGGTGCCGCTGGTGACCATGTACATGCCCTCGGGCGCCGCACCGGTCGGCACTCCGGTGAGGTGCCCGTCGCGCCAGTAGCTGTTGCCAGGGTTGATGTAGAGCGAGTACGCCTTCGCCCCGCCCACGGTCAGCGACTCCGACGTGGCGATCGCCGGCTTGCTCTGCGGCGAGCCCGGAACGACGCTGGAGCCCTGGTACCAGAGATCGTTACCGCGCCCGGACTGGTCGAAGACGACGGTGATCACGCAGGTCGTGCCGGAGCAGAAGGAGTCCTGTGTGGCGGCGACGGCGGTGCCGCCGGCGCCGGACACCGCGATGTTGCGGGTCGTGTTGTCCGACGAGCGACGCACCTGGTAGAGGTTGCCGGTGTACGCCGCGTAGAGGGCGCGCGTCGTGCTGTGCGCCGCGATGCACGGCGTGCCGCCGGAGGCGTAGATGTCGCACGGGCGCGCGCCGCTCGGCGGTGGAGTGGTCGGCGGTGGGGTCGTCGGCGGGGTGCTCGGCGAGATCCACTGCTGGTTGGCGCCGCCGTTGCAGGCCCAGAGGATGAGCTTGGTGCCGTTCGCCGTGCCGGCGGCGTTGGCGTCGACGCAGAGCCCGGACTGCACGCCGGTGATGGTGCCGTTGCTGTTGACGTTCCACTGCTGGTTGTTCTGGCCGTTGCAGTCCCAGATGATCACCTGCGTGCCGTTGGTGGTGCCCCGGCCGTTGGCGTCCAGGCACTTGTTGCCGTACACCGTGAGCTGTTTGCTCGACGTCCAGGTCCAGGTCTGGCCGGCGCTGCCGTTGCAGTCCCAGAGTTGGGTCTGGGTGCCGTTGGTGGTGCTGGAGTTCGGCACCTCCAGGCAGCGACCGGACTGGGTGCCGACGATCGTGGTGCTCTGCCCGGGCTCGATCGCCGCGGACACGGCTGCGGCGGCTTCGGCGGCGAAGGGTGAGGTGGTTGGCGTGGTGCCGTAGCCGACGAGGACGCCGACCAGGGCGGCGGCGAGAACTGTCAGACGTCGCACGCGGCGGCGTCTCGGGATGGGATCGAGGGCCGTTCCTGGCCCACCGGGGGACGGGGTTCGCACGAGGTACTCCTCGGAGTCGCGGAGGTGGGGGATGGTCGACGCGCCACGGGCGAGGGTGGTGTCGGCGAATCGATTCGCAACGAATGGTAGGATCTTTGTTTCATTCATGTCAATGAATGCGCTCGGTGGGAGATGCGCTGACCGCCGGACGAGCGGCCAGCGCATCACCTCCCCCGAGACATCTACCGCCCCAGGAGCCGCCACGTCTGGTTCAACGGGCTGCCCTGGTTGACCGCTCGGCAGGTCCACTGGTGGACCAGCGCGCCGGCCGCCGTGGAGACCGCGTTGACATCGACGCACTTGCCACTGTGCCGGGCGACGAGTTGGTAGTCATGCGAGTCGTTACCCGAGTAGGTCACCTTGCGCAGCGCGAACTGCTGGTTGGAGCTGTTCAGGCAGGTCCACTGGTGCACCGCCGCACCGTCGGCGGTGGACACGCCGCTGACGTCGAGGCACTTCCCGCTCTGCTGGTTGACCACTGTGTACGTGTTGGCCACGCCGGCGACCGGCCGGAAGTTCCAGAGTTGCTGGTCACCGCCGTCGCAGTAGTTCTGCTGCTGGACGTTGCCGTCGGCGGTGCTCAGGCCGGCGTTGTTCAGGCACTGCTGGGAGTGCTGCGCCACGGCCACCGACTGGAAGCCACCCTCCGAGGGCGGCAGGAGTGTGAGCGTGTAGGTGTCGGTCTGGTTGGAGTACGGCAACGTCACCGTGGCGTTGTTGTTGGACACGTTCACCACGCTGCTCGAGACCGTGACCGGCCCCTGCACGGCACCGCCGTTGTTGTGCGGGATGCGCTGGGTGAGCACCCGGACCTGGTTGTTCTGCACGATGCCGCTGGTCGTGTCCAGGCGTTGCAGGTTGACGGTCAGGTTCCCGGTGGTCCGACCACCACCGACCAGGACCTTCGCCGAGCCGGCCTCCTTCGTGGCGTACGCGTCGAACGACTGGCTCGGCGTCACCCCGACGATCTGCCCGGTCTGGGAGGCGTAGAAGCGGTAGTTCCACCACTCACCCTTGGGCTGGTGCTGTCCGGCCGAGTTACGGATCAACAGGTTGCCGAGGTCGTTGTGCAGACTGCCCCCACTGGCCCAGTTCGCCCGGAGCCCGTCCGCCCTGGCCCGCTCCAGGCGCGCGATGTACCAGGCACCGTCGGCCGGGTTCTGCTCGTCGGGGGCACCGTACTCGTTGATCTGGTACGGACGCGGGTGGGCGATGCCGCGCGGGTCGAGGGTGGCGTTGGCCGCCGCGACATTGGCGACCGGGTCGCCCGGCAACGAGTGCCAGCTGACGATGTCCGGCACCGTGTTGGTCGAGCGGACGAAGTCCAGGTACTGGTTCCAGAAGGTGTGGTTGGTCGACGGTACGCAGGCACAGCTCGGCCCGACGATGAGCTGACTGGGGAACTCCGCCCGGATGCGCTGGTAGGTGCGGCGCCACAGTTCGAGGTACTGGGAGATCGGGCGGTTCCAGAAGATAGTGATGTTGGGTTCGTTCCAGATGTCCCACTGCACCGACAGCCCGGACGCCCGGACGTCGCCGATCAGGCGGGTCAGGAAGTTGTCGTAGTCGGTCCAGTTGCCGTTGTCACCGGGGAAGCGGGAGATCCCGGCGCCGTCGGCACCCCACAGGTCGTGCGGCAGGATGATGAACTGCCCACCGAGGGCGTTGGTGCGACGCGCCTGGGCGAGTGTGGAGTTCCAGCGGCGGTCGTAGGTCCCGCCGACCCAGCCGCTCCCCGGAAGCTGCGCGCCGCCGGCACGCATGTACTGGAACTTGACGTCCCGGTAGAAGTGGTCGGCCGGACCGCTGGCGTTCTCGGTCATGCCGTAGATCCAGCCGGAGGCGCGGTAGGTCGGCGTACCGCTGGTCGAGGAGAAGTTGACGCTGATCGACTCGTCGGCGGCCTGGGCGGGGGACGGGGCGACGGCGACGGCGGTCGTGGCGGCGAGCAGGCCGACCACGAGTCGGGCGACGATCGCACCGGCTCGTCCTGACCTGCCGCGGGACGGGGTTTTCACGGGCGGCTCCTTGGTGGGGCGTGGGGGACGCTCTCCGGAGGGCAGCACTTGCGAATCGATTCGCACGGATCGTAGGACCGGGCACTGAACCGTGTCAATGAATTGACAGCCGGATGAAGACCATGTTTCCGCGCTCGGCCGTCAATCTCTTGACCACCGCTTCCGGACCGTCTTATCTTCGTGCGAACCGATTCGTCGAATCGATTCGCCTCATGGTCGGGCTCCGCTCGGCCCGCGACTGTCACACCACCCACCCTGACGATCGACTTGAAGTGAGGCACCACATGACCGGACTCAGTCGTCGGCAGCGCCTGGCCGCCGTCGCCGTGATAGCCCTCGCCGCAGCGGCCGGCAGCGCCTGCTCGTCGTCCTCGGACAAGTCCGCCGACGGCGGCGCCTACCTCGTCTGGGACCCCTATCCACAGTTCGCCGACGACTCCGAGTGGGTCGCGCTCCTCAAGAAGTGCGGCACCTCGGCGGGCGTGACCGTCGAGCGGACCGGCTACGACACCACCGACCTGACCAACAAGGCGCTGCTCGCCGCCCAGCAGGGCAACTCGCCGGACGTGCTGATCGTCGACAACCCGGTCATCTCGACACTGGCCGAGGCCGGCGCGCTCACCACCACCGACGACAACAAGCTGGACGTCTCGTCCATGGAGAAGAACCTGCTCGGCGCGGGACAGAGCGAGGGCAAGACGTACGGGGTGCCGATCGGCGCGAACACCCTCGCCCTCTACTACAACAAGGACGTACTCACCGCCGCCGGTGTCGACCCCACCGCCGTCAAGGACTGGACGTCGCTGAACGAGGCGCTGGGCAAGGTCAAGGCCAAGGGGAAGAAGGGCATCACCTTCTCCGCGATCGGCACCGAGGAGGGCAGCTTCCAGTTCCTGCCCTGGTTCTGGGGCTCCGGCGCCCAACTGACCGGTCTGGACTCCCCGCAGGCGGTGGCCGCGCTCACCCTCTGGACGGACTGGCTCAAGCAGGGCCACGCTCCGAACTCGGTCATCAACAACACCCAGACCACGAGTTGGCAGGAGTTCGCCTCCGGCGACTACGCCTTCGCCGAGAACGGCACCTGGCAGCTCGCCAACGCGGAGAAGCTCGGCTTCGCGTACGGCACCATCGCGATCCCGGCCAGCGCGGGCGGGCCCGCACCGGCACCCACCGGCGGTGAGTTCGTCTCCATCCCGGTGCAGAAGAACACCGGACGGTACGACACGTCGCAGAAGCTCGTCACCTGCCTGACCAGCGCCGACAACCTCCTCACCACCGACACCACGCTCTCCTACGTCGCACCCGTCGCCGCCGTTCAGGACCGACAGGCGACCGCGGACCCCAAGCTCAAGGTCTGGGTCGAGGCGGTTCGGGCAGCCAAGGGCCGCACCGGCGACAACCTCGGCACGAAGTACCCGAAGATCTCCGAGTCGCTGTGGACCGCGGTGCAGGCGGCCCTCAGCGGCGGGAAGTCTCCGCAAGAGGCGCTGACCGCAGCGCAGGCCGCGGCCACGAACAGGTAAGGCGTCGAAGCGACCCCATGGCCCAAACGACAGAGACCTCCACCGACGTACGGGGCCCGGGTGAGGCGGCGACCACCGCCCCACCCGGGTCTCCCCCGCCCCGAGTTCGCCGGCCACGCCGGTGGCTGGCCTGGGGCTTCCTGGCACCCGTGACCCTCTACCTGGCGGCCTTCTACGCGTACCCGCTCTACCGCAACATCGAGTTGAGCCTGCGGGAGTACACCGTCCGTTCGTTCGTGCAGGGCGGCGCGCCCTTCGCCGGTCTGGACAACTACCGGACGGTGCTGACCGATCCGGCCTTCGTGCCGACGCTGACGCACACGGTGGTCTTCACCGGCGCGTCGCTCGCCTTCCAGTTCAGCATCGGCATGGCCCTCGCGCTCTTCTTCCACCAGCACTTCCCGCTGTCGCGCACACTGCGCGCGCTGTTCCTCGTACCGTGGCTGCTGCCGTTGATCGTCTCGGCGTCGACCTGGTCGTGGCTGCTCAACAGCGACTCGGGCCTGGTCAACTCCGCACTCGGGGTGGTGGGCGTCGACCCCGTCAACTGGCTCACCTCGCCGGGCTGGTCGCTCACCTCGGTGATCATCGCGAACATCTGGATCGGCATCCCGTTCAACCTGGTGGTGCTCTACAGCGGCCTACAGGCGATCCCGGCCGAGGTGTACGAGGCGTCCGCTCTCGACGGCGCGACGGGGTGGCAACGGTTCTGGTCGATCACGTTCCCGTTGCTGCGCCCTGTCTCCGCGATCACGCTGCTGCTCGGGTTGATCTATACCCTGAAGGTCTTCGACATCATCTGGATCATGACCAAGGGCGGACCGACCGGCTCGTCCGCGACGCTCGCCACCTGGTCGTACCGGCTCGGCTTCGGCAACCTGCTGCCCGAGTTCGGACCGGGCGCGGCCGTCGGCAACCTGCTCATCGTGATGGCCCTGATCGCCGGGCTCGTCTACATCCGAATCGAGCGAAGGCAGCACCTGCGATGACCACCTCCACGCCGCGGGCCTGGTGGAAGACCGGCGTCGGCCTGGTGCTGACCGGGCTGATGCTCTTCCCCGTCTACTGGATGATCAACGTGTCGTTCACGCGGGACCAGGACATGCGGGCCAGTCCCCCGCACCTGATCCCCACCAACGGCACGCTGGACGGCTACCGGGCGGTGCTCGACCAACAGCTGCCATACCTCGGCACCAGCTTCCTGGTCGGCCTCGGCACCGTCGCGCTGACCGTGGCGCTGGCCGCCCCCGCCGGGTACGCGCTGGCGAAGCTCCGACCACCCGGTGGCCCGGCGCTGAGCTTCGTGCTGCTGATCGCCCAGATGATCCCGGGAATCATCATGGCGATGGGCTTCTACGCCATCTACCTCAGCCTCGGCGTCCTGAACACACTGCCCGGGCTGATCCTGGCCGACACGACACTCGCGGTGCCGTTCGCCGTCCTGATCTTCACGGCCTTCATGTCCGGCATCCCCGACGAGTTGCTCCAGGCCGCAGTGGTCGACGGCGCCAGCCGGCTACGGACCTTCTGGTCCGTCGTCCTGCCGGTCAGCCGCAACTCGATCGTCACGGTGTCGCTGTTCGCGTTCCTGTGGTCCTGGTCGGACTTCATCTTCGCCTCGACCCTCACCGGTGGCGGCGACCACCAGCCGATCACCCTCGGCATCTACCACTACATCGGCAACAACAACCAACAGTGGAACGCCATCATGGCCACCGCTGTCGTCGCCTCCATCCCCGCCGCCGTGCTGCTGGTCCTGGCCCAGCGCTACGTCTCGATGGGCGTGACCGCCGGCGCCGTCAAGGACTGACCACCCGCACCACAGAAAGGCACCCGCCACCCATGACCGTCGCCCCGTCCGGTCCGGAGTTCTCCATCCAGGACATCCCGTTCAGCTACCGAGGATCCTGGTTCAACATCTCCCCGGTGGTAGCCGAGAAGACGTACGCCGACGATCTGCACCTGGTCTCGCACCAGACCGGGCTGCACCCCGTCCTACGTCTCGCCCCCACCGTCGCCGACACCACCATCGTCGCCACACCCACGCTGCTGACCTGGCGCAACGGCGCCGACCGAATCGAGGCCGTCTACGACGGGCCGGACACCCTGCGGATCCGGGGCCGACGGCTCGGTCTGCGGGTGGCCGCGGCAGCCGGCACCCTGACCCCGTTCAGCGGCACCTACCTGTACCTCGATCCACTCGACGGGTCACACGTCTTCACCTCGTACGAGACCGGTCGCCGCTACCGGGTCACGGTGCTCTCCGGCACCCTTCAGCGGACCGACGGCGTGGAGGCGCTCGGCACCGCCGACCGGTCAGTGGACCTCCCCGCCGACGGCCAGTGGGAAATCGCGATCGAGGAGTACGCGACAGCCCGCCGCCGGTACGACGGGTCCGTTCCGTTCGAGCAGTTGTGCCGCGACCGGACGGCGGAGTTCACCGCTTTCGTCGACGCAATCGCGCCGTGGCGTGGCCCGGACACGCCGGCCGCCGAACTGGCCGCGTACGTCCTGTGGTCGGCGACCGTCGCCCCGGCGGGCTTCGTCACCCGCCCAGCCGTCCTGATGTCCAAGCACTGGATGGACAAGGTGTGGAGCTGGGACCACTGCTTCAACGCGATCGCCCTGGCCGCCGGCGAACCGGAACTGGCCTGGCACCAGTTCCACCTGCCCTTCGACCATCAGGACGAGGCCGGCGCACTACCCGACTCGATCACCCACTCCGAGGTCCTGCACAACTACGTCAAGCCCCCCATCCACGGCTGGGCGATGCGACACCTGCGTCGACTCCTCCCCCAGCCGCCGGACCGGGCGGCGCTGGCCGAGACGTACGACCGGCTGGCCCGCTGGACCCGGTTCTGGCTCGACGCACGTCGAGCGCCCGGTCAGGACCTGCCCCACTACCAGCACGGCAACGACAGCGGCTGGGACAACGCGACCACCTTCGACGGCGACCGGGTCCTCCAGACGGCCGACCTCGCCGCGTTCCTGGTCTCGCAGCTCCGCTGCCTGGCCGACCTCGCCGCCGAACTGGGCGAGCCCACCGAGCAGTGGTCCCGGGAGGCCGACCGGATCTGCGCGGCCATGCTGCACGACCTGTGGGACGGCGAACGGTTCCTGGCCCGCAGCCCGCACACCGGTCACCGGCGGGCGAGCCGCAGCCTGCTCGACCTGATGCCCATCGCCCTCGGCGCCGACCTGCCCGCGCCGGTCGCCGCCGCCCTGGCGCGAGGCGCCGAAAAGCACCTGACCACGCACGGGCTGGCCACCGAACCGACCGACTCGGCCCACTACCTCGCCGACGGCTACTGGCGCGGCCCGATCTGGGCGCCCTCCACAGTGCTGGTCGAGGACGGCCTGCGGCGGGCCGGGCAGACCAGGATCGCCGACGAGATCAGTCGACGGTTCCTCGCCCTGTGTGAGAAGTCCGGGTTCGCGGAGAACTTCGACGCCGAGACCGGGGCCGGGCTCCGGGACCGCGCGTACACCTGGACGGCCAGCAGCTACCTCATCCTGGCAGCCGCCCAGGAGCAACGGCGTGACACCGGCGGGTAGGGGGCGGACTCAGCGGGCCGGAACCGGGCCGGTGCTGGACCGCAACGAGATGGGCGGGGTGTAGAGACGGTGTCGGGGCACGGCCCCGCGCTCGGCGATGGTCTCCAACAGCAGCGACACCGCCTCGGCACCCATCTCGACCATCGGCACGTCGGCGGCGGTCAACGGGGGACGGAAATCCTCCGCCCAGTGCTGGGCGGCGACCCCGGTGACCGAGAAGTCGCCCGGCACCGACATCCCGGCGCTGGTCAACGCACGCTGCATTCCGGGCAGCGCGGCCTCGTTGATGGTCGCCACCGCGGTCACGTCCGGATGCGTCGCGAGCAGCTGTTCGACGCACGCCTCGCCGGAGGCGCTGTCGTCGCCGCAGCAGACCTCGACACCGGTCAGGCCGCGTTCCGCCGCAGCCGCCCGGAAACCGGCCAGCGCACGGTGGCTGGGGCCGTAACCCGCGGCCACCAACTCGGCGGAACGGTTCACCAGTGCCACCTGCCGGTGCCCCAGATCGGCCAGGTGGTGCACGCACCTGGCGATCAGGCCGGCGTAGTCGATGTCGATCCAGCTCATGCCGTGCGGTTCGGCCGTCCGACCGATCGTGACGAAGGGCAGACCCGCCTTGGACAACCGGGTCACCCGGTCGTCCTCCAGTCGGATCTCCATCAGGATCACCCCGTCGACCCGACGCCCGGTGACGATCCGCTCGAACGACCGGTCGTGGTCGCCACCGGACGGGGACAGCAGCACGTCGAGGTCGTGGCGGGCAGCCGCCTCGACGACACTCGCGACGAAGCCCAACTGCATGTCGGTCAGCCGTTGACTCGCGGGCGGGATCACCAACCCCAGGGTGCGGGTGCGGCCCTCCTTCAACGCCCGAGCGCTGGCGTTCGGCCGGTAGTCCAGCTCGTCGATGACCGCCTGGATCCGCTGCCGGGTCGCCTCCGACACGGCCCGTTTCCCGCTCAGCACGTACGACACAGTGCTGCGGGACACCCCCGCCCGGCGGGCGATCTCGCCGATGTTCATGGACCGCCCTCGAATCAGCTCCTGCCCCGACAGCGGGGCACACCAGGCTCTGCCGACGAGCATATCCACGGTGAGCTCGCCACCTGTCGAGCCGGTCGGCTGAGGCGGGATCGGCCGCCGTCAGCGACCACGCCGGTCGGTCGCCCCGGGGGCGTCGCGCCCGATGACAGTCGCCACCTCGCTCAGGTCGTTGTTCAGCTGGTGGTCGCGTCCGGGCAGTCGGTGCAGCCGCGCCTGCGGGATGACACCGGCGTACAGGTCGGCGTGCGACGGTGGAGCGGTCTCGTCCCGGAGCCCGTGGAAGACGTGCACCGGCACGTCGCGCGGCAGCCTCGCGCCCAGGTCGTACGGCGCCTCGAACTCACCACCGGGCCAGCCGCCCGCACCGACGAATGGGGCGGCGACCAGCACGATCGCGCCGAGTCGCCGCTCCGGGGGCCGCTCGGCGAGCATGTTGACGAGGATCGTCCCGCCCACCGAGTGGCCCACGACCACCGCCCCGTCGTCCAGGGCGGCGATCTCCCGCCGGATGACGACGCTCCAGGAGGCGTAACCGGGGTCGTCCTCGTCGGGCATACGCGGGTAGCGGACCTCGTAGGCGTCCCCGAGCTCCCGACTCAGGCTGTCGAACAGCTTGTCGTCCCAGTCGTCGTGCACGCCGGCACCGCCGCCCTGGATCAACAGGACCTGCGTACGTCCCGGCATGACGATCCTCCCCGCGTTGGTGTCAGCGCGTACCCGGTGTCGTGGAGGCCGGTCGGCGGGCCCCGCCGGAACGCTTGAGCAGGACCGCTCCGCCGACGACGAAGACGCCGGCGATGATCAGCCCCACCGGATTGCCCTCGGCCAGACTGCTGAAGAGCCCCAGTATGCCGAGGATGACCAGCACACCACCGAGAAGTCGCAGGAAGTAGCCGCCGACAGCTTTGCCCCGTTCATTCGTCATGGTGTTTCTCTGCCCGACGCGCGGGGCCCGCAAACGGCTCACCGGCGCGGTGCCCGCATGTCGACCGAGGGCCGGTAGCTTTCACCAGTCGGGGAAGGGGATCCGCATGGTCAAGGGGTGGCACGGCTGGCTCGGTACGTTCAACGGCGTCGTCCTCATCACGATGGCCGTACTGCCGTTGGCCGCGCTGGTGGTGTGGGCGCTGGCCCGCCGTCGCCGAGCCACCGGAAGCATGGCGTTGCGGATGTCGCTGGCCGAGGTCGGCATCGTCTACGGCACGGTGCCGTGGGTCTGGATGATCATGCTGCCGGGTGACCAGGCCGGCGTCGTCCCCGGCCGGTGAGCCTGGTGCCCCTGCGGGACCTGCTCACGATCGTCGCCGACGGCGGCCCGCTCACCGCGACGGTCCAGGTGGTCGGCAATCTGCTGGTGTTCGCGGCGCTGGGTTTCTTCGCCCCGCTGCGGTTCGCGGCGCTGGCGTCGGTGCCGCGGATCCTCCTGCTCGCGGCGGCCTGTTCGGTCCTGGTCGAGGCCGCCCAGTACGTGCTGCGGCTGGACCGGGTGTCGTCAGTGGACGACGTGCTGCTCAACGCCGCCGGGGCGGGGCTGGCCGCGCTGGCGTCGCGGCGCTGGTGGCCCGCAGCGGCGCCCGATCGACCACCCCGACCGGCCCCGGCACACTGAGCAGGCGGTGCGTGACTCGTATAGTGCCGGCGTGGACAGGGACAAGGTTCGGCAGGCGTACGCGTCCGTCGCGGATCTGTACATCGGGCTGTTCGGCACGCGCGAGCAGGTGGACCCTGACGACCTCGCCTTCATCGGGCGACACCTGGCAACCCGGACGGGCCCGGTGCTCGACCTGGGCTGCGGCCCCGGCCATCTCACCGGTTACCTCCACTCGCTGGGTGTCAACGCGACGGGAATCGACCTGGTCCCCGAGTTCCTCGCCCACGCGCGGGCGGCCCACCCGGACGTCGAGTTTCACAGCGGATCGCTGGAGAGCCTCGACGTCGTCGCCGGCTCGGTCGACGGCATCCTCGCCTGGTACTCGTTGATCCACCTGCCGCCCGAGGAACTCGACGGGGTGCTCGCCGAGTTCCGGCGCGCGTTGGCCCCGGGCGGACCGTTGGTGCTCGGCATGTTCGACCACGACGAGGTCGGCCCCTTTGACCACAAGGTTGTGACCGCCTACCGCTGGCCCGTCGACGAGATCAGCGAACGACTCACCCGCGCCGGTTTCGTGGAGGTCGAACGCCTCCGACGGCCCAGGGAGGGCGACCGTCGCCCGCATACCGCCTTCGCGGCGGTCGCGGGAGACAGTTGAGCCCAGACCCGCTGTCACGCAGGGCGGTGACCGGCACCCCGCACGCGGAACTCGTTACCGTCCGGATCTGCCAGCACGACCGCGCCGTCCTCGGCGACGTCGAGTCGGGTGGCACCGAGGGAAACCAACTCGTCGACCGCCGCCTGCTGGTCGTCGGCAGCGGGGACCAGCTCGAGGCGTTCCCGGTTCGGCTCGTTCTTCGGCGCCACGGGCGGGCCACCCCAGGCGATCTTGGTGCCGCCGTGCGGTGACTGGATCGCCGTCTCCTCGTCCTGGTCCCACACCAGCGGCCAACCCAGCGCCCTGCTCCAGAACAGGCCAACCTCCCGGGTGCCCTCACAGGTCAGCTCACCGAGGAAGCCGGTGCCGGCGAGGTACGCGTTGCCGGGCTCGATCACGCAGAACGCGTAACCCGCCGGGTCGGCCAGAACGGTGTGCCCCTCCTCGGGCAGCTGCCCGACGTCGAGGTGGTCGCCACCCAGCTTCAGCGCCGTCGCGATCGTGTGCTGCTGCTCGTCGACATCGGCGCTGGTCAGGTGCAGGTGCATCCGGTTCACGGCGAGTTGGCCCGGGCGGCCCGACACGAACCGGAGACCGAGCTGGGTCTCGTCGCCGGGCAGGAGCACGCCGCCGGCATCTTCGATGACGTCCCGATTCAGCAGAGCGGCCCAGAACCGCGCCGCACGGAACGGGTCGAGGGCTTCGTAGGTGACGGCCAGAAGCTGCGTACGCATCATCGGACAATAGGCAGCGCTCTGGCACCACACCACCGCATTAACGAGTCGGTGATCACCGGCCTGCGGACCTGGTGTGCCATAGGGAAGACTGGCCGGCATGGTTGACCTGGGCGATGTGAAGGCTGCGCTGCACCTCTACCTACGGGAGACTCGCGAAGACCTGATCTGGAAGCTGGACGGGCTGAGCGAACGCGACGCCCGACTGCCCCGCACCGCGACCGGCAACAATCTGCTGGGTGCCCTCAAGCACTGCCTCAACGTCGAAGCCCTCTACTTCGGGCCTACCTTCGGGCGCGAGTTCCCGACGCCCGAGGAGCTCGTGCCCTTGGCGGCGTTCGACGACGACCCGCAGGCAGACTGGTACGCGCGCGACGACGAGACGAAGGACGGCCTCATCGACACGTATCGCCGGGTCGGTGTGTTCGCCGACCAGACGATCGAAGAGCTCCCACTCGACGCGCCAGGGCTGGTGTCGTGGTGGCGGCCTGGCGCACAGGCCGTGACGTTGCACCGGATCATCACCCACGTGACGTGCGACCTCGCCCGCCACGCGGGTCACATGGACATCATGCGCGAGCAGCACGACGCGGCGATCGGCGTACGGCAGAACAGCAGCAACATCCCGGACGGCTACGACTGGCCGGCGTACGTCACCAGGCTGACGAAGCTGGCGGACCGCTTCGGCTGAGCCGGACCTGGTCCACTCGTCGCGGGCGCCCTGGGTGCCGGCAGCCAGCACGGCCACGAGGTGATCGCGGACGACGCTGACCCGCTCGCACTTGAGCCACCTCACGACGACCCACGGTTCCTCGCCGAGACGGCAGCCTGGCTGCGGCTGTGGGCACAGTCAGCGGCCGGCGGTGACCGTCGGTCACCTCCGTCCTGGGCGGATGCGGTAGTGGGCGGTATACCTCAGAGGTATGAATATGACTCTGAGGTATACCGCTCAACAGCACATCGACCCGGTGGGCAGCACCAGAGCGGCGGCGAACCCAGCAGCGTGCGAGGCGGAGGGTCAGCAGCCGATGCGGCTGGACCCGAGCGCGACGTCGTCGTACCAGAGGGTGTCGGCTCCTCCGCCGTAACTCTCCCAGCCCAGCTTCAGGTCGGTGAGCTGCGGACGCCAGGTGCGGTTGTACCACTGGCCGTCGATGTCGTGCGTCGGTGTGCCGTCCGCGGTCAGCCCGGTGACGGCGGTGCCGTCCACCCAGGTACGGAGCTGACCGGCCGAGCCGTCCACCATGAACTCCACGCACACCCACCGGTTGGTGGGTAGCGGCAGGCTCTGTGCCACCCCGGCGGGGCTCTGCTCGGGCAGGGTCGCGTCGTCGGACGCGCGGTTCCACTGCAACGCGCCGTTCTGGCCGCCCAGCCGCAGATCCTTGTTGCCGTCGGCGGAGTCCGCCATCGCCACCATCGTGGTGTGCTCGGTGGGCTGGGCGGTGGTGTGTCGCATCCACATCCGGCCGTACCGGACACTGCCCACGCTGCCGAGGTTCTTCGTGGACCTGACGAAGACGTGGTTGCAGTAGCCCGCCGCGCCGTTGATCCGCACCGCGCGGCTGCCGCTGTGCGTGGTGGCCGTGTCGATGGTGGCCGTGCCGGTGCCGGAGCAGTCCGGGCTCACCACGGCCCAGTCGCCGGACGGCGTCGACCCGGTCTGGTTCTCGAAGCCGTCACAGAGCACAGCGCCGGCACAGCCGACCGGAGGCGGCGTCGTCGGAGGCGGCGTGGTCGGAGGTGGTGTCGTCGGAGGCGGTGTCGTCGGAGGCGGCGTGGTCGGGGGTGGTGTCGTCGGCGGCGGCGTGGTCGGGGGTGGTGTGGCGCCGTTGCACGGTACGCCGTTCAGTGTGAAGCCGGACGGCGCGCCGCCGCTGGAGCCGTACGTGCCCTGCACACCGAACTCGGTCGAGCCACCGGCCGGGATGCTGCCGTTGTACGACAGGCTGCGGGCGGTCACCGTCGACCCGGACTGGCTGACCGTGGCGTTCCAGCCGTTCGTGACGCGCTCGTCCCCGGCGTACGTCCAGGTGGCGGTCCAACTGGAGACGGCCGTGTCCCCCGGGGCGATCTTGACCGTGGCGGTGAATCCGCCAGGCCACTGGTTGGGCGTGTAGTCGACCCGGCAGCCCTGGGCGGCCGTCGCCGGACCGGTGAGCACTGCCGAACCGGTCACGGTCACGGCGGCGGCCAGCCCGGCGACGACCGCGAGGGTCAGGGCGGGGCGGGCGCGGAGAATCGTCATGAGAGAGGTCCTTCTGCCATCGAGCTGTGGGAAAGGCGGCGCGGCAGTGCGCGTCCTGGACGGACGCGACGCGGCAACGCACCGTGGGTGCGGCGCAGCGGTGCGCCACAGCGGCTGGTCGGCGCGTACGACCGAAGTGCCCGGCTCGGGGTTGGACCTGTCAGCCGCCGGCGGCCCGATCACCCGGACCCCGGCGGTGCCCGCACCCAATCTATTCACAGGCCTCTATTCAATCAAGCGTCCGCAGCCTCGATCGTGACCTTCGCTGGCCCACCGACTCCGGTCGTGATCGACTGGTGGGGTGACCGAACCACTCGCCACCCCACCGACGGACGTCCAGGCACGCCTGGCCCGGGAGTCGAACGTCTGGCTGTGCACGTTGCGGCGTGACGGCTCCCCACACCTGACGCCGGTCTGGTTCGCCTACGTCGCCGGCACCTGGTGGATCGGTTGCGACGGCCGCAGCGTCAAGGTCCGCAACGTCACGGCCGACCCACGGGTGTCCCTGGCCCTGGAAGGCGGCAACGCCCCCGTGGTGGCAGAAGGCACCGCCCGGGTGCACCGAGACGGATTCCCGAACACGGTCGTGGAAGCGTTCGCCGGCAAGTACGACGGATGGGACGTCGGCAGGCAGGTCAGCCCGGGAGGCGAGCGCGTGCTGCTGGAGATTCCCGTCCGGCGGTGGCTGCTCGCCGGCACGGCGCAATAGGCCGCGTCCCACGCGCCAGGCCCCTCGCGATTTGGCACCTCGTGTGACAGTGAGGAACCTCAGTCCGTCGATGGGGAGGTTTCGTGGACTTCGCTCAAGCCGGTCTCGCCGCCGGGACGACGCTGCTCGCCGTCCTCCTCGGCGGCTGGCTCACCACCCGCGCTCAGGACCGGCTGTGGCGCCGCGACGATCAGCGGCAGTGGCGGGACATCAGGCTCACCGCGTACACCACGTTCCTGACCGCATTCCGGGAGTACGTGGCCTACGTACTCCTGCCTTCCGCTCGAATCACCGCCGTGCCCCGCCCCCACAGCCCGCACGACCTCATGCCGTTCTTCGACGAGCAGGGCACCCGCTACAAGGAGCAGTTGGAGGCGACCAAGACGGAACTCCGGCTGATAGCGGGACGACCGGAGATCGTGGCGGCGTCGCGCACGATGGTGCAGCAGGCGCGGCTGCTCGCCGCGGCCCGCGCCACGCATGACGCCGATGCGTTGCCCGCCGAGCGCTTCGACGAACTCTGGGCGGCAGAGCGGCGGTTCGTCGCGGCGGCCCGACGGGAACTGGCCGTCCGTGACCTGGCAGCCGACCACCCGGCGAGCGCCTGACGGCGTGACCTCGCGGACGCCAGACCTGACATTCGACAAATTCCATGACAAGCGTGGATCGCGACGGATGTGCGCAGCTGAACCGTGGGTGCCAACTGCGACTGACATCTCGGACTGTCGACGCACATCGTGGCGATAATCGTTCGATGGGGACAGTCGTGCATCCCGCGTCCGGCCTCCGGAAGGCCACACTGACCGATCAGGAGTTGCTGGAGACCTCGTGGGATCACTGCCGGATCCACGCGCTCGCCGTCACCGACGACGAAGGTCCGCCTGAAGGGCTGACCCCGGAGGAGTTCCAGGAGCAGGACGACCTCGATCCCACAGCCCCTTCGGCTCTGCGGTTGCATCTCGACATCGACTACATCGTGGGTCGGGGCGACCCGGAACCAATGCGGGACGTCGAATACTGGGTCGCGCCGGCCACGTTGATCTTCGACAACGTGTGGGATCTCGTCGGAAACCTGCACTCGGTGTGCCTGCCGTTGGAGCTGACCAACCTGCGCCAGGAGCCCGACGGGCGCGTGGAGGAGCGCTGCTGGCGCCTGGAGGGACGCGACATGGACTTACGGTTCCAGGCGTCGCGCTACACCCTGCACCTGCGCAGGCCTCCGAGGTACGGCCGGCGGGTGCTCCGGATGGCCGAACGGGGTGGCATCAGCTTCGACCCGCATCCGTTCGCGTGACTGATCGCTGATCCAGTCGAGTCCGCAACCGCCACAGCAACGAGGTTCGGCGAGGTGTGCGGCGGAATGAACGAGCCCAGTCGGATCGAACTCAATGAGTGAGATCGACGCCGGTCAGGTCGGCCGACAGCGCCCAGAGTCGGGCTGCCTCACTGCTGTCGGTGGGGTTGCCGTCGACGATCCGGCAGTCCACGCAGTAGTCGCCGCCGTTCCCGTCGAGGTGCGGTGACGTGGCGGCCCAGACCTGGGTCGCCGCGCCCTGGTCGGCGGTCTTGAACAGACCTGGCGTCGGGGTCCCGTCCGCGTCGATCCAGCCGGCGGCGACCATCTCCTCGACGGGAAGGTGTCGTTGCAGGGGTGTGCGGATCCAGCCCGGGTTGACCGAGAAGGCGCGGACACCGTGCGGTCGGCCGAGCAGGTCGAGGTGGCGGGCGAACAGGATGTTCGCCAGCTTGGACTGGGTGTAGGCCTCCCACTTGTCGTAGCCCTGCTCGAACTGCACGTCGTCCCAACGGATGCGCCAGGTCGGGTTGTGCCCGGAGGTGACCGAGACGACGCGAGCCGAGCCGGACGCGGTGAGCGCGGGCCACAGCAGGTTCACCAGCGCGTAGTGGCCGAGGTGGTTGGTCGCGAACTGCGCTTCCCAGCCGGGTCCCACCCGGGTCTCCGCGCAGGCCATGATCCCCGCACTGGCGATCAGGATGTCGAGAGCGGAATCGCTGTGCAGGAAGCGTTCGGCGAACGCGCGGACCGAGGTGAGGTCGGCGAGATCGAGCTGGTCGACCTCGACCCCGGCGACGCCGGCGAGCGCCTGCCGCGCCGCCTCCGGCCTGCGGGCCGGGACGACGACCCGGGCCCCGGCCCGGGTGAGCGCGAGGGTCGTGGCGAGACCGAGGCCGGAGTAGCCGCCGGTGACGACGGCGGTCCTGCCGGTGAGGTCGATTCCGGCGAGGACGTCTCCGGTCGTGCGGTGAGCGCCGAACATGGTGTGGGTCGTGTCGCTGGTCATGGTGCGGACGCTAGGTGCTGGACCGAGGTCTAGGTCAAGCAGATACGGTCGATGTCATGGCGGGCAAAGGGCTGGGCATCGGGCAGGTCGCGCAGCACACCGGGTTGAGCGTGCACACCCTTCGGCTCTACGAGCGTGCGGGCCTGTTGGCCGGTGAGGTGCGGCGCGACGCTTCCGGCAGGCGCGTCTACAGCGAGTGGGACGTCGAGTGGCTGACGAACTGCGTGAAGTTCCGGACCTCCGGGATGCCCCTCGCGACGATCAGCCGCCTGGCCCAGCTCGTCCGCGAGGGCGCCGGCAACGAGGCCGAGCGACTCGATCTGCTGCGCGAGCACCAACACCGCATCACCGAGCAGCTCGCGCACCTGCGCGACTGCCTCGATCTCATCGACCGCAAAGTGGACAGCTACGAGCGACACCTGGCCGCCGGGGCATCCGGAGACCCCTGGCAGCAACCCCCGCCAGCATCGGCCTCACCCGGCGCCGAGCTGGCCCAGCAGGTCGGCGGCGCGTAGCACCGTCCAGTATGTGTCGGGCGTGCCGGTCACTGTCACGACCGTCGAGCCGGACGCCACCGGAGCCGTGCCGCCGAGGCGGGGAACCAGCCGATCGAGGGTCTCCGGATCGACGACACCGGCCAGGACCGTGCGGCCGGTCAGGTCTGGTAGCTGCCGCGTCTCTCCCGTCTCCGCCACTGCCGCCGCCCGAATGGCACCCGCGTCCGCCGGCACCTCGGTGTAGGTGTTGTCGGCGTGGCCGACCAGGATCCGATCGGCGCGTCCGACCGCGTGCCACGCCAACAGATCGAGGATCGTCGGGCGGTGGCCACCGAGGAAGTGCTCCCACTGGTCGGCGGCTGCTCGGGCAAGCTGGTCGCCGTGCCGACCGACGCTGTGGTTGTCGCCACGGCCGTTGAGGGTCAGGTCGGTCCAGAGCAGTCGTCGGGTACGCAGGTCCACGACCATCGGCAGCAGCATGCGGGCGTTGCCTCGCAGGTCGAACCGCTGCGCCACCCGGGAACCGTCGAACTGCTCACCGCCCCTGAGGGGCAGCATGACACCGGCGATCGCCTCGGTGAGGTTCTCGAACGGCACGGCGTTGTAGCTGAGCAGGGTCGGCGCGGCGTAGCGGACGCCGTGCTCGACCAGACGGGTCAGATGGAGGTCGAGGTATTCGGTGGCCCCGAGGGGGGCCGGGGCGGAGGTGAGGTCGCCGGAGTGGATCGCGCCGTCACCGGCGAATCGCAGCTGGGTGTAGTCGCAGTGGCCGACCCGTTGCCAGTCCTGGTCGAAGAACACGCAGGACAGGTCGAGGTCGACCCGGGTGGCGTCAGGTTCCTCCCAGTGCAGGAAGAACCGCAGCACCTCGGCGTCGGGCAGCGCCCGCAAGCTGCCCCGGGGCCATCCTGCCAACTGTGTCGAGGCGGCCCGTTCCCGCATCGGGGCGGGCACCTCGGCCAGGGCGGCGTCGAGCACTGCCACGTCGTACCGGCCGAGTCGGGCGGCCCTGGTGGCCAGCTCATTGTCGACGAGGTCGCGTACACCGGTGATCGCCGCTGTCGGCAGCGTCGGCCGCCGTTCGGGCTCGGTCCAGGTCGTGGCGACGCTGCCGCGGGGGAAGAAGACGCGCCGGGGCATCCCGGGGCCCGGCCGGCCACCGACGATGCCTGCCGCCTCGGCGGCATCGTCTTCGGTTGGCTTCTCGGCCGGGGCGGGCGTCCGGACGCCGGACCGGAACACCTCCCGCAGGACGGCCGGCCCGTCACCGCGTATGCGCAGCGCCGCGGCGCGCAGGGCGTCACCCAGGCCACCGACGACCGCCGACTCGGTGGTGGCGTTCGCCGACGCGCGGGCCCGCGCTGCCGCCGCCCGCGCCCGCGCGGTCGCCGCGAGCTGAGCGTCCGTCGCCCTCGTCGTGTCGTCGCGGCCGGCAAGCTGGGCTGCCGCCGAGGCGAGCACACCTGGTGCCACCCGGGCCGCCGTGCTGCGCGCGGCCTCCTCGATGGCCGCCTGCGCCGCCGGGTCGTCGCCCGCCGCCCGCAGCAGGTGGTCGAGCCGACGCCACAGCTCGCCCGGACGTTCGGTGAGCAGCCGCGCGGCCTCGACCACGTCGCCGGCTGCCAGCGCCTCCTCCACCAGTGACGCGTGGGTCCGCACCCGAACCGACGCGGTGCCGTCAAAATGGTCGGTGAGAAGGAGGTGCCGAGGCGCCCGGGCGCAGGAAGTCACCATCGCGACGCCGAGGGCGCTCTCCACGGCGGCGCGGGTGCCGCGCAGCGTGGCGAAGGCGACGGCGGCGGCCGGATGCGCGGCGACGTTCTCGTAGGGGTGCAGCCGCTCGCCGAGGCGTTTCCACACCGTCGGGTGCCGGCGCAGATCCTCGGCCGCGACCACGGCACCGAGCGCGTCCAGGTGTGCGAGGACCGCGCGTCGCAACGGCCTGGGCAGCGCCCGTACCCGGGCGACCGGCACCGTCACGACCGGTTCCCGCGACGGACGCCCCATCGCGCCCGGCGGCTCGTCGTCCCGTCGAGGCAGGACCAGCCCCGGGTCCCCACCGGAGTACGCCCACAGCGTCCGCGCCGCATCCGTCGCCGTCGACCACCGCCGGGCGGCGGCGGCGACCAGGTCGCGATAGCCGGGGGTGAGTGCCGCGGCGTGCAGCGCCCAGGCGATGACCTGCGCGAGGGTCTCCCGGGCTGGCACCACGTCGGGCAGCCAGTCGAGGCGGCCCGGCGCGGTGGCGTCGACGAGCACCTTCAGGTCGGCCCGGTCGGTCTCGCTCAGCGCGGCAGGTTGACCGACGAGCTGGTCCCTGATCCGGATCGCGGCACCGATCGGGTCCACCTCCAGCCCGGCGATCCGCATCGGGAGCGGCGGCGCGTCACGAACGGTGCGCTCGTCCGCGTCCTCGGTCGGCGTGCCGGCCCGCCTCGGGCGGCTGCGTACCGGGGACGAAGGCTCGACGATGGTGAGGTACGTGTTGTCCGCCGACACCCGGCGCCCACACACCGGGCACCCCGTGACCTGATCCGGTGGGAAGCAGGCCGGACAGACGAGGTGACCGCACGGGTCGAGGGGCGCGCCCACGTTGTCGCGGCCACACAGCACGCAGGGCGCGTCGGGCACGGCGAACAGGTGGGTGAGCAACCGCCGCACGTAGACCGCTTCGACGTCCTGCGGGGTGTTGGGGAACGAACGGTAGAGGGGAAGCAGGGGACGGTCCGCGCCGACCAGTTCGTCGACGGTAGCCAGCAGCCAGTCGGCCCACCGGATCCGCACCGCCGGTGGCAGCCTCGTCGCCCCGGCACGGAGGTCCTGCCGCAGCAACCAGCCACGATCGGCCAGGTCCGCCTCAAGGGAGGCCACCCACGCGGCGCCGTCCGCGGGAGCGGCGCCCGAGCCCACCACCGAGACCCGGGCGGTACGGCGCAGCAGCACCACGGCCAGCGCATCCATGCTCGCGTCCTCCCCAGGGAAGCGGTGGGCGGAGAGTCGCGACGCTAGTTCGCCAGAGAAGTGAGAAGGAAGCACCGCGGGGAGCCGCCCACCGCGGGCAAGATCCTATGGGGAGCACGGCGAACACGTCACCCCGATTACGAGTCCGAGGACGGTCCGGACGATCGTGGCGTACACCCGACACCGACTCACGCGGTAGCCGACTGTGACCGTGACATCACCCGAAGCACACTCCTCCCCGACACGTTCCCGAGGGATGGAGGAACACATGCGTCTCCGATCGTTCGTCACCGCAACACTGGCGGCCGTCCTGGCCGCCAGCGCACTCGCGCCGACGGCACCGGCCGCGGCGGCCACCGCCGACCGCTGGGGGTTCGCGTACGTCAAGGACCCGACCGTCGCGGTCTGGACCGTGCTGGACACCAGCCGGCAGTGGGGTAGCTGGAAGACGGCGTTCCCGGCCGCCTGGGCCGACGGCATCAAGCTCGCACCCGGCCGGTTCCAGGTTCGTTTTCCGCAGGTGGGCGCCAGCTCGCGTGGCGTGCCGCACGTGACCCCGGTGAACCGAACCGGGCACTACTGCGAGGTGGTTCGCTGGTTCCAGTCCGGTGCCGACGAGATCGTCGACGTGCAGTGCCACAAGCCTGGCGGCACGCGCGACGACACCCCGTTCACGGTGCTCTGGACGACCAGCTCCGGTGTGCTGCCGGCCGGCACCTCCCACGCGTACACGCAGTGGAGCGGCGGAGCGCTGGTGCAGTCGTACAACTCCACGGGTGCGGTGAACGCGGTCGGGCCGGTGGGCGTCGGGCAGTACCTGGTGCGGCTGCCCGGGGTGGGGCTGGCCGGTGTGCTCGCCGGAAACGTGCAGGTGACCGCCGTACAACCGAACGCCGGACCCCGCCGGTGCAAGGTCTACTCTTGGAGCCCGGTCGGCAGCGACGTGCAGGTGTACGTCTTCTGCTTCGACCAGGCCGGCGCGTTCGTCAACACCGACTTCGCCCTCTCGTACCACCGTCGGCGGCCGGTGATCGGCTCCCTCGGCCCGCCGTCATACTTCGGCTACCTGGGCACCGCCGTCGGCGGTCCGACCAACGACAACTCGGTGCTCGGCGTCGGCGCGAACACTGTGGCGCCACTGGCGCCCTCCGGCCGTTACCTGGCGACCTTCCCGCAGATCGGGCTCAAGGAGACCCACGCGCAGGTCGTTGCGCAGGGCGCCGGCAGCAACTACTGCCACCTGACCCAACCCTGGACGTACACCACCAACGCCGACGTCGACGTCATCTGCTTCGACAACGCCGGTGTGGTCACCCCGCACCGCTTCCTGGCCACCTTCACCTCCCGGCTCTGACGCCGGGCCGCGCCTGCGGTGGCCCTGACCGGGTCGCCGCAGGCGCGGCGGTGAGCGGCACACTTGCGTCGTAGGATCCTCCCCGGCCAAGGGGGCGAGACGTGGGTGGCGAGTGGACGGTCGTCTCGGAGGACGAGGCTCTTGCCCGGTTGGGCGCGGAGCGTGAAGTCGTCCGGGGCGACGCGGTGACGTTCGCCAGGGGCGCGGACGGCACTGTCGTCGTCATCGTCGACGCCGGCGACCGCCCCCACGGCAACGCCGTCGCCGGTGAGCGAGCGATGGTGCTGCACGAGCCGTTCCCGGACGGGGTGCTCGACTGGCTGAGCCCGCCGGGCTGGTCGCATCCGCCCCTCTCCGCATGGGTACGCCTCGCCGAGGGCTGCCTGGAGTTGGGCGAGGCGTCGGAGAGCTTCTCCGCCTCCGGAAGCAACGGGCTTCGGTGTGAGTTGACCTGGGACACCAAGCTGCCGCCTGAACTGCTCGAACGGGCGCGGCCGGTGGCGGCCACACAGGCGCCAGGCATTGAATGGCTGGCTCACCTGCCCACCGACCCGGGTGCCGGGCTGCGGGACTTCCTGACCGGCTGGTACGCCGACGTACCGGCCTCCGTGCCGTTTCCGCCGCCTGCCGTACGGATCCCGCCCGCGCTGCAAGCCTTCTACGACCTTGCCGCTGGGCGCGTGGACGTCCTCGGCCAACAGAACGCCATCTACCCGCCGGACCAGTTGGAGATCGGTGGCGTGGACGGCGACCGGATCGTCATCGGCGCGGAGAACCAGGGTGTCTGGACGATCCTCGTCGACCGCGACGACCCCGACCCGGTTGTCTACTACCGGGGGTCGGGCAACGGTCGGATGGTCGCCGAACGCGAACCCCTCGGCGCCTACCTGTTGTTGTTCTCGCTCGTGGAGGCGGCGGTCACGTCGCCGGTGAACGGACACACCGTCCTCGACGACGAGCAACTCGAACGCTTCACTCGACATCTCGTTCCGGTGCCACTGCGGCCGCTGGCGGTGCCCGTCGACCCGACGTACCTCCATGTCGCACCCGGACTGGTCGCTCTCACCGCGGGGACGCCCGGTGATGACACCCATGTCTTCGTCGGCGCCCGCCACCGGGCCAGCCTGCGCGTCGCCCGGGACTGGGCTCCCGACTGGAGCACATTCAACGGTTGACTGCCGGTGAGTGAAAGCGCGTGGAACCTGGTCGTTCTGGCACGGCGGGGACAGTACGCGAGGCTGTCCAGACCGCTGACCGTGTGCGCTGCCGCCGGCTGGGGAACGAGTCGCAGCAGCGATCACGCGTCGTCGGCCGCCCCAAGGACAAGTGATTGATACCGGTCGAGGTAGAGAGGCCATCCGGAATCGGTGTCGACCCCGTCCCGAACCGACTCCCAGCCGGGGCCGTGCCGGTCGATGTGCCGGTGCTCCAGCTCGACCCTGGTCTGGTCCGGCGTCTCGGCGACGAAGGTGACCTCGACCTCGCTGGTGAGGTCCAGATTGGTTTCGATCTGCCAGGTGGGCCCGATGTCCCAACTGAAGACGACCCGGGTCGGCGGCTCGTACGCGAGGATGCGGGCCCATCGGCACTCACTGCCGTCGGCGCCTCGGTCGCAGATGAACCCGCCGACCCGCGGCTCGAAGACGGTCTCGACGATCGGGACGGCGAGCAGTGTGTGTTCGCGCGGTTTGAAGTCACCGAACCGCTCGGTGAACACCGTGAAGGCCCGCTCGATTGGTGCCTTGACGACGACGTGTCGGCGGACCACTGCCGTAGCGGATTGCGTCATGAGCTCTCCTCGGTCTCTTCAACGAAGTCCTGATATCCGTCCAGAGCCCGACGCCAGAACGTGTCGAGCTGGTCCCGCAGCGCGGCCAATCCCACCGGACTGAGCCGGTAGACGCGCCGGGTTCCCCTTGCCTGGTCGACGACCAGGCCGGCGCTCTTGAGCACCTTGAGGTGCTGTGACACGGCTGGCCGACTGATCGGCAGCTCGTCTGCCAACTCCCCCACGGCGAGGGGTCGCTCCGCCAGGCGCTGGACGATGGCGAGTCTGCGGGGATCGCCCAGCGCCTCCCACCCCGGATGCGCTCCGTAAGTCACCACGAACGTAAGCTACGACTTACGGTTACCGTCGTCAAGACGAATCGCTCAACGGCCTCGAAACGGGGCCCGACAAGACTCGATTCCTCGACGCCCGACTGAACGGCAAGCATGGCGGCGTCCATCCGGCAGCTCCAGCCTGAGCCAGGCGTCGCCCGCCACAGCGTCAGCCGCTGCCGCCGGCACGCGCCGGGGCGGCGGCGCGTGCGGCCCGCCAGAGGCGGCCATGACGGGGTACGTCCGCTTCCACACCACCGGCAGCCCGTCGCGCCGGCGTGGAGCGTTGCCTAGTAGGTGAAGGTCCAGAGGAAGTAGAAGCCGGGGCCGGTGGGGCCGGACTGGCGGTATTCGCAGTAGTACCAGCTCCACAGGCCGGTCCGGGCACCCTCGCTGCCGTAGCTGTTGCAGAACTGGCCGTCGTAGTAGACGCCCCGCAACGTGCCACCCGGCGGGTCCGCCGCAGCCGGAGTGGCGGCGGCTCCGACCAGTCCGCCCAGTGCGAGCGCCATCGCCACCAGCAGGGTCTTCCATCTGCGTCCGCGCATGGAGCCTCCTAACGTCACTGCCACAGCGCACAGCGGCTCCACACCGAGCCGAGCCCGAGGCATCGAAGTTCGTGAAAGCAAGGCTTGCACGGGCGGGCACGGTTCGGGTCCCGACAATGGGCGACGCCCTCGCGATGATCCGCCAGCGGGATCTCCGTCGAACGGGCATCCGCCCTGACGACACCGGGTCAGCTCAGCCCGACGCGCGGGTGCGCCGGGCGGCGACGTAGCGGCGAATCTTCTCGGACGTTCCGCAGTCGTCCATGCTGCACCAGCGGCGACTGCGGTTCTTGCTCTCGTCGAGGAAGAGGAAGCGGCAGCCTCCGCATCCCTTGATCCGGTCGAGTGCGCCGGTGGTGAGAAACTGGACCGCCGCGTGCACCACCGGCCGTAGCGGCCGAGCGAGCGTCTTGTCGTCCCGCCAGGTCCAACTGAACGCGCGCCCACGATCGAGCCGTGCGTGACCGAGCGCGTCCGCCTCGTCGTCTCGCAGCCGGGCCAGCACTGACGCGCTCGGGCCGCGGTCGGCAGCCACGGCCCGGAACACCTCGTCGAGGTCGTCGCGGATGCGCAGCGATCGGGTGAAGGCGGCCTGAGCGCCACCCGGATCGTCGCGGGACCGCCGGCGCAACGCCTTCGCCTCCGGCTCGCTGAGCGCGCCCGCGTACACGCCCCAGGCGACCAGCTCCGGGTAGCCGGTCAGCACGTCGTCGTCGGGGGGACCGACGGGCGGACCGGCACGGGTGTTGAGGAAGTCCAGGGCGAGGTTGCCGCCCACCAGGCGCATCCGCGTGACGCCCGCAAGTGTTTCCATCGAAACCCACTTTACCAGTTGACCACCATCGAAGGACGCCACTAGCCTGTTTCCATCGTAGACGGTTTAGCCGGTAACGTCGGGAGGGCCTGATGGGTCGTGGTCGGGCAGTGGGGGCGCTGATCGGCTTGTCCGGCGGGACGTTCCTCTACACCACCGCCGAGGCGCTGCCGATCGGGTTACTGCTCCCGATGGCGGTGGACCTGGCCGTCTCGCCATCGCAGGTGGGCATGCTCGTCACCGCGTACGGCGCGGTGGTGATGGTCGCCTCGGTCCCGTTGACGGCCCTGGTCCGCCGGGTTCCTCGCCGGTGGCTGCTGTCGGCGCTCCTGGCCGGCTTCGTCCTCAGCACGGCGGTCACGGTGCTGACGAGCACCTTCACGCTGCTCCTGGCGGCCAGGATGGTCACCGCGGCGACCCATGCGCTGTTCTGGGCCGTGGTGGTGCCGGCCGCGGCCGAGCTGTTCCGGCCCGCGCTACGTGGGCGGGTCGTCGCTGTCGTATTCGCCGGCGGCACCGTCGCGTTGGCCCTGGGGGTGCCCGCGGGCACCTGGCTGGGTGAGCGCGCCGGGTGGCGGGCCTCCTTCCTGGCGGTGGCCGGGCTCGGTGCGGTCGTGCTCGTCGTGGTGGCCGCGCTGCTGCCCTCGACACGGCCGGAAGAGGGGCACGCCGCCCGAGGTGCGGCGCCCGACGCCCGACGCTTCTGGCTACTGGTGGCGGTGGCTGTCCTGGCGACCGCCGGCGCCATCGCCGCGTACACCTATGTCGCCCTGTTCGTCACCGAGGTCAGCGGATTCTCCGCCGCGTCCGTCGGGGCCATCCTGTTCGCGCGGGGCATCGCCAGCGTGCTCGGCATCCTGGCCATCGGCCCGCTGCTGGACCGCAGCCCGTGGAACGCGTTGCTCATCACCGTCGCGATCCAGTCGGCGGCACTGCTCGGGTTGTACGCGTTCGGTCAGCGACCGTCGGTGTCCGTCGGTCTGATCGCGCTGGCCGGACTGGCGTTCACCGCCTTCACCGCGGCGCTCGGCGGACTCGTGCTGCAGGTGGCACCCGGGCGCTCCGACCTCGCCGCCGCCACGGTCTCCGCCGCGGTCAACGTCGGCATCACCGCCGGGGCGTTCGTTGGCGGACTCGTCCTACCGAGCCACGGTGTGCGAGCCGCGGTCCTGATCGGCGCCCTGCTCGGCGTCGTCGCTCTGCTGCTGGCCCTCGGCGAACGACTCGTTCGGCCGACGCCCGCCGCACTCGAAGAACGACGCCAGGCGGAGTCGCTCCAGTTGGCGCAGTGACTAGCATTGCCGGAATGCCGATCACGGCCCGCAGAGTACGGCTGCTCACGCCGCTGGCCGCGCTGGTGTTCCTGGGTCTCGCACTGCTGATCCGTGCCGTCGACGACGGGGCTCTGCGGCAATACTCCGGCACCGCGCTGTATGCGTCGATGGTTTGGTCCGCGGCGCTGTTCGTCAGGCCGCAGATGGCACCGATGTCGGCCGGTATCGCCGCCACCGTCTTCTGCTGGGCGGTCGAGATCGCGCAGCTGACCGGGGTGCCCGCCGAACTGTCGGCGCGGAGCCTGGCCGCGAGGCTGGCGCTGGGTGCGCAATTCGACCCTGTCGACCTGGTCTGGTACCCGGCCGGCGTTGTTCCCCTGGTGGCGCTGCATCACCTGGTACGCGTTCGTCACCGCCGGGCGGCGTCGACCCCCGAGCAGCCAGCTCTGCCTCTCGCGCCGACGATCCGCAAGGCCATTCGCCCGTCGGAGTAAACCGATCCACCCCTCATGTCACCGACGAATTGGTCGGTTCGTGTCAGTACCTGACGCCGCCGGGGGTGAGCCAGGGCATCGCGCTGCTCGGCCGGCCGTCCACTGTCGCCCCCGCGAAGGCGAGCCCCGGCGCGAGGAGCCGATTGTTGTCGGCGGGGAAGTTCAGCACGGGCGTCGACACCTCGTCGAGTCGCCCCGTCTGCTGCGGCGACAACCGCACGTCCACGGCGTCCAGGTTCGCCTTCAGCTGGTCGAGGCGCCGCGCACCGATCAGCACCGAGGTCACGCCCGGTCGGGCCCCGACCCAGGCCAGCGCTGCTGCCGCCGGTGTCACTCCGGCGTCATCAGCGACCTGGTGCAGCACGTCGATGACCTGCCAGTCACGCTCCGCCGGACCGCCCACCAGTGCGCCACGCTTCGTGTCGACGGCGTCGTTCCCCCGGACGAACTTGCCGGAGAGCCAGCCGCTCTTGAGCGGGCTCCAGGGCAGCACTCCGAGGCCGTGCTCGGCCGCCATCGGGACGAGGTCCCCTTCGACGGTCCGTTCGAGCAGCGAATACTCGAGCTGCAACCCGATCGCCGGCGTCCACCCGCGGAAGTGGGCGACGATCTGCGCCTCGGCGGCCTTCCACGCGGGCAGATCCGACAGGCCCACGTATCGGATCTTGCCGGCCGTCACGAGGTCGTCGAGGGCACGCAGCGTCTCCTCGACCGGTACACCCCGGTCCCAGTTGTGCAGCCAGTAGATGTCCAGGTAGTCGGTGCGCAGCCGGCGCAGCGACTCCTCCACCTGGGCCATCACGGCCTTGCGCCCGGCGCCGCCGCCGTTGGGATCGCCGAGGAACAGGTTGCCGAAGAACTTGGAGCCGAGGACGATCCGGTCGCGCAACCCCGGCCGAGCAGCCAGGTAATCGCCGATGATCTTCTCGGAGTGGCCGTTGGTGTAGATGTTGGCGGTGTCGATGGAGTTGCCGCCACGTTCCAGGTATTCGGTGATCATCGCCTCCGACTCGGCGACCGAGGCTCCCCACCCATGATCCTCCCCGAAGGTCATGGCACCGAGGGTGTACGGGCTGATGCGCAGGCCGGAGCGGCCCAGCGTGACGAAATCGTTGAGTGACATGCGCCCAGTGCACACCCGCAGACGCCCATGCGGGTAGATCGATGCTGCCACCGCGTTGCCTGATCCTGCCAATTTCGGCAGGATAGGACCATGAGCGCGCTGCCCGAGATCCGCGACCTGGTGCGGCGCCACGCCGGGCGGCCGACGCCGAGCGGCCTCGTCCTGCACCGCAGCGACTCCCCCACCGAGCCGGTGCCGGCCCAGACCGCGCCGACCTTCGCACTGGTCGCACAGGGCGCGAAGCGCGCGGTCCTGGGCACGAGCGTGTTCGCGTACGGGCCCGGGCAGTTCGTCGTCGCGTCCCTGGAACTACCGGTGATCACCCACGTCAGTCGGGCCACTCCCGACGAGCCGTACCTGGTGCTGGGCCTGACACTGCGGCCGCCGCTGATCGCGGAGCTGCTGTTGGACGCACCGCCCGCCGTACGAGGGGAGCCGGCGGCGGGCATCGCCGTCAGTACCGCCGACGACAACCTGCTCGACGCGGTGGTGCGGCTGCTACGACTGCTCGACCGCCCGCACGACCAGCGCGTGCTGTGGGCGGGCCTGGAGCGCGAGGTGGTCTGGCGGTTGCTGACCAGCGAGCAGGGTGGCACGGTCCGGCAGATCGGGCAGGGCAGCGGCAACGTCGTGCAGGTCGAGCGGGCGATTCGTTGGATCCGCGACCATCACGCCGACCTGTTCCGAGTCGAGGACGTGGCACGGGTCGCCGGCATGAGCGTGACGTCCCTGCACCGCCACTTTCGGGCGATCACCACGATGACTCCCATCCAGTTCCAGAAGCTGATCCGGCTACAGGAGGCACGGGCGCGGCTGCTCGCCGAGCCCGGCGACGTGGCGGCCGTCGGATTCGCGGTCGGCTACGAGAGCGCGTCGCAGTTCAGCCGTGAGTACCGTCGACTGTTCGGGCTGCCACCGGGCCAGGACGCGGCCCGCCTCGCCCGGCTCGATCCCGCGCAGCTCGCCGACGTGTAGCTCCGACGTCGACTGACGAAGGCCTCTACTGCGCACCGCCTGCGCGCTGGATCTTCGCCAGCGCCGCGGCGTACTCGGCGTCGGTGAGCGCGCCACGCTGATGTTGCCGAGCCAGCGCGTGGATGTCCCGCCGCTGATCAGCACCGGGAACACCGCTGGCGGTGCGCTGTTGGCGCCCTCGGGCGGACGGGCTCGTCGGTCCGGCACCGTCTGCGAGAGGCAGCGCCGACCTGCCGACTGGTGCGCCAAGCCGGGGCTGCGCGTCACTGTGGTGAGCCCGCAGCGTCGCCAGGATCTCGTCGTAGTGCTCCGGCCAGGTGGCCAACCGCCCCAACTCGAGTCGGAACGTGAACGGCCGCCGCAGGTCACCGCGCTGGAGCGCGGTCTGGACCGGCACGCCGTCGGTTCGCTCGATGATGATCGCCGAGCGACCCATGTCCAGGCCAGCGATGGTGGCGATGCCGCGGTGTATGGACGCCACCGACTGCCAGGGCACCGTGGTCGTGCGCAGAAGGGTCCTGGACCGGATACCGAACGCGCTGACGTAGACCCCGAGCATCGCCTGCCGTACGGCGACGGCGATGCAGACAGCCATCCACACCCCGCACAGGATCGCGACGGGCAGGGGGAACGGTCGCTCGCGTACGTACATGATCGACAGGAACGTGGCGAAACCAACCACCCCGACCAGGCCCATCATCGCGAAGCCGGTCGCGGCGTCCAGGGAGTACGGGCGCTGCCATCTACCCATGCCGGCATTGTGACCTGCGGCGTCCAGGAGAGGCACCGTTGCTGATCCCGCACCGCCACCTGCGCTGCCGGTCCGCACGGGCGGCGGTCAGGACGGTTGGACCTGGTCGAAGAGGGCGAGGGCTTCGGCCGGGTCCGGGCTCACGAGGCGTTCCAGGCCGGCCGCCGTGATCGTCGCCCATCGGCCGGCCCGCACCCACATCTGCTCCTCGAAGGCGCGGACGACCTCGTCCAGGTCCTCGGCGCCGGCGGCGATGGACTCGGCGAGTTCGGCGCCCTCCAGCATCGCGAGGTTCGCGCCGGCCCCCAGCGGGGGCATCAGGTGGGCGGCGTCGCCCAACAGCGTCACCCCGGGGGTGTGGGTCCAGGTGTGGGACACGGGAAGGACGTAGAGGGGGCGGTTGACGAACGCCGTCCCGTGGCGGAGAAGGTCGAGTACGCGAGCGGCCCAGCCGTCGAACAGAGCCAGCAGACTCGACCGCACGGCCTCGACGTCCGCCAGGTCCAGGTTCGTGTGCCAGTCCAGCGGCACGCGGAACTGGGCGTACACCTTGACGTGGCCGCCGCTGTTGCGCTGGGCGACGAGGGCCCGGTTCACCCCGTACACACCCAGGGATCCGTCGCCGATCAGCCGGGCGAGGTCGGGGTGGCGGGTGTCGACGTCGTCGAGGAAGGTCTCGACAAAGGTGACGCCGGTGTAGTGCGGCGTCACCGACGAGACCGCCGGGCGGACCCGCGACCAGGCGCCGTCAGCGCCGACAACGAGGTCGAACGCCTCCTGTCGTCCGTCGGCGAATTGCACCAGCACGCCGTCCCGGGCCCCTGGCACCACCTGGGTGACGCCCCGACCCCACTGGACGTCCAGTGGGCCGAGCAGCAGATCGCGGAGTTGCCTGCGGTCGATCTCGGGATTGGCCCGGTCGTCCAGACGCGGTCGCCAGTCGCGTAGGACCGTGCCGTCGGTGTCCAGGATGCGCATGGCCTGCCCCTCGGGGCGAGACAGTGCCTGGAAATCCGCCAGCAGCCCCGCCTTGTCCAACGCGAGTTGGCCCAGCCCTTCGTGCAGGTCAAGCGTGCCGCCGGGAGGACGGGCGTCGGGGGCGGGATCACGTTCGAAGACGGCGACGGGGTGACCGTGGCGGTGCAGGACTCGGGCGAAGGCAAGGCCGCCAGGGCCGCCGCCAACGACGGCGATACGCTGTCTCATGTCGATACACCGTATCGGGCCATACGATGCCTGGCAACAGAACGGGTGTGATCATGACTGTGTGGGACCGGCCGGAGCCGCCGAACCGACTCGTGCCGCTCGATCGGGAGCGGATCGTCGCCGCCGCCATCGCGCTGGCCGACGAGGACGGCCTCGATGCGGTGTCCGTGCGCAAGGTCGCCGCCCGACTGGGCGCCGGGCCCATGCGGCTGTACGGATACATCGCCACCAAGGACGAGTTGTTCGATCTGATGGTGGACGAGATCTACTCCGAGATTCTCCCCGCGGAGCAACCTGGTGACTGGCGGGAGGCGCTGCGCGTCCTCGCGCACCGCACGCGGCAGACCGCCCTTCGACACAATTGGCTGGCCGACCTGCTCGGCGGACGCCCGGCGCTGGGCCCGAACGCCCTCGCCGTGACCGAGGCAACGCTGGCCGCCCTCGACGGGCTCGCCGACATCGACACCGTCATGCGGGCCGTGGAGACCGTCAGCGCCTACTTCACCGGCGCGATCAGGCGCGAGGTCGCGAACCTTCGGGCCGAGCGCGCCACGGGTCTGTCCAAGCAGGACTGGCAACGCGCCTCCGGCCCCCATGTGACGAGGATGCTCGCCACGGGCCGCTTCCCGGCGCTGGCCAGGGCGGTGCACGACGGCACGGACGTGGATGCCGAGACGTCCTTCGCCACCGGCTTGGAGTGGGTGCTCGATGCCATAGCCGCGAAACTCACCCCACCCCGAGCGTGACGGTCAGTCCGGCACGAGTGTGCTGCGGGGAAGACGTTTGTTGGGAGCGGTACCAGTCGGGGCGAAAATTCAGACCGTCCGATCGCTACACTCGCCGCAGCACCGGCACCGCTGCCCCACAGACCTCAGCCTGCGCTGGTCCGAATCGAATGGAGACGCCTGTGACCCGCGACAAAGCGGTCCCCCCCGGCATCGACCCCCGTATTCCCAGCGTGGCACGGGTCTATGACTTCTTCCTGGGTGGCAAGGACAACTTCGAGGTCGACCGGAAGGTCGCCGAACACGCGCTGCGGATCACGCCTGACGGGCCGGCAGCCGGCCAGGCCAACCGGGCCTTTCTGCGTCGAGTGATCCGCTTCCTCGTCAGCGAGGCGGGCATCGACCAGTTCCTCGACATCGGATCGGGGCTGCCCACCCAGGGCAACGTGCACGAGGTCGCCACCGAGCAGAACCCGAAGGCTCAGGTGGTGTACGTGGACAACGATCCGATCGTCCTGACGCACGGGCGGGCTCTGCTCGCCGCGGAGGGCACCGCCACGGTGATCCAGGCGGACATCCGGACGCCGCAGGAGATCCTCCACCATCCGGACGTACGCCGGTTCCTCGACTTCGACCGGCCGATCGGGTTGCTGCTCTTCGCGATCCTGCACCACCTCGGCGACGACGAGGACCCGCGAGCGGTGGCAGCAGAATTGATCGACGCGCTCCCCTCCGGCAGCTACGTGGCAATTTCGCACTTCCGTGACCCGGCTGAGCGAGACCCGGAGGGCTCCCGCAAGGCCCGCGAGGTCGAGCGGGTCTTCAACGAGTCGTTGGGCACCGGCCGCTGGCGTACGGACGAGGAGATCCTCTCGTTCGCCGACGGGCTGACAGTGCTGGAGCCGGGGCTGGTGCCGCTGGCCGAGTGGCGTCCGGAGCCGGATGCACCCGCTCCGACGCAGACCGACACCTATCACACCTTCGTCGGTCTCCTCGCCCGCAAACCGTAGGCGCTCCGCCTTGCGGTGACGTCCGTCGGATCTCCACCGGTGGGGCGAGCCCGGAAAGGCGACAAGCACTTACCCCTCCTGAGCAGGCATTCTTGGCTTATGGACCAGCCGAGGAACCTACCCATGGAGGTACCACGATGTTCACCACCAAGTTCTGGAAGGCCACCGCCGAGCGCGCGGTGAAGAGTGCCGCGCAGGGTCTGCTGCTCTACTGGGGCGCCGACGTCGTGTTCAACGCCTGGCAGGCGGACTGGGCTGCGGCCGGTGGCATCGCGTCCGGTGCTGCGGTGCTGTCGGTGCTCACCTCACTGGTGAGTGCGAAGGTCTCGGGAGAGGGCGACTCGCCCAGCCTTGTCGGTGCCGAGCAGTAATCTCACGTTGCTGCGAACGGTTCGTCCCCGCTGGCCCCGGCCTGCGGGGACGTCTCAGCTCCTCCGGGCTTCGGCAGGTCGAGGTAGGCCAGCAGGCGTAGAACGCCGGCTAGGTGCTGCAGGTCGTGCCACAGCACCAGCACGTCGTCTGCCGGCCGGCGCAGGAGCGCATGCAACTCCGCCACGTCGTCACTGCTCTGCCCGAGGTCGATCCCCGCCTCCGGAGCGCCGTACAGGTCGAACGCCGACCGCAGATCGATGCTCCAGTAGAAATCCACATCGATGCGTTCAAGGTCGATCTCCCCGCCGAACTGCTCCTCCACGACATCCAGCAGCTTGCCGCAAACCCGGCGGAGGTCCTGGACCCTCAGCACATCCGTCACGTCCACCACCCTCGTGGGGACGCGACACAAACACAACGGCATTTCATGATCCGCGCCGGCGGCCGGCAGTGCCGGTTGCCAGCGGATCTTTGCGGCGCTAGGTTGAAATGCCATCGATGAACATCGACATCGCAAGGTCGGGGGCCGCATGTCCGCGTCTGTCACTCGCCGCACCGTCCTGGCCGGTGGCGCCGGCGCCGCCATCGGCCTGGCGCTGCCCGGCTCCGCCGCCCAGGCCGGTGGTCACCATTCCACCAGCGTGCGCTTCACCCTGGACGCGAGAACGCTCGACGGCGGTGAGCAGGTCACCTCGGTCACCCTCGACACCGGCCGGCTCGGGCCGATCGACCCCGCCGGGCTCACCCCCGGCACGTTCAGCGTGCACGCCAAGGCCACCAGCCCGATCCCGATCGCTCCCGGCGATCTGATCTTCAGCGAGTACGACCTGGACCGCACGGTGACCGCGGCCCGGCTCGACCGACGCGGAAACATCGTGCTGGAGTTGAGCCACGCCGAAGGTCAACCCGGTGGTGGCACCCTCGGCTACATCCTGAGCAGGGGCCGTAACGTCCAGCTGGACCTCGTCTACACCATCACGCAGAACACCCCGCTCGTCCGGCGCAGCGGTTCGCCGCTCACCATCACGCGCTTCGTGCAGGGGCGGCTCTCGAACCCCGAGGTGGACGCCTTCAGCCACCACGTTTCGGGCTCGGGCATGAAGTACCGGTTGTACTCCCCCGAGCGTTCCCCCCACCACGGTCGTCGGCCACTGATCCTCTGGCTGCACGGTGGCGGCGAGGGTGCGTCACTGCCCGACGACTACTACGACAACGAGACCACGCTGCGCGCCAACCGCGGGGCGCTGGGCTTCGCCACCCCGGAGGCTCAGCGGATCTTCTCCGGCGCGTACGTCGTCGCTCCGCAGAGCACCTCGTACTGGATGGAGGACGGCCCCCGCTTCGCCCCGCTGATCCGCGAGATCGTCCAGGACCTCGTACGCCGCAAGCGTGTCGACCCCGACCGGATCTACGTGGCCGGTTGCAGCAACGGCGGTTACATGTCCCTGGAGATGACTGTCGCCTACCCCGGCCTGTTCGCCGCGTCCGTGCCGATCTGCGGTGTCGTCGAGCCGCTCGGCGGGGACGGCCCGCCGCTGATCACCGACGCGGAGCTGGCAGGTATCCGCACCCCGACCTGGCTGGTCACCTCGCGCGACGACGACACAGTGCCGCCCGAGACCAACACGGTCCACGCCCACGACCTCATCCCGGGATCACTGATGAGCCTGTACGACAACGTGGTGTGGGACGGGTACCAATTCCCCGGTCACTGGTCCTGGATCTACGTGGCGCGCAACGACCCGAGCCTCAACGGCACCCACATCTGGCAGTGGATGGCCCGCCGCCGTCGGTGATCCGGCCACGCCCACCTCAGCTCACCAGGTCACCGGCACGGTAGACGGCGAGAGGGCGGCGCAGCACAGTGATGTCGCTCGTCGGGTCGCCGTCCACGATCAGGAGGTCGGCCTCGAAGCCTGGGCGGACGCGGCCCTTGCGTCCGCCCAGGCCACACACTTCGGCGCCGACCGAGGTGGCCGCGGTCAGGGCTGCGGTGGCGGGAATGCCGCAGGCCACGTACTCGATGAGCGTTTCCGGCAGGATTCCGTGCGGCTTCGCGGGGCCGAGGCCCGCGTCCGAACCGGCCACCAGACGGACCCCGGCCCGGTGCAGGGTGGCAGTGTCGGCTCTCAGCGCGGCCTCGCTGAGCCCGGCCCGTGCCGCCATCTCCACCACCTCCGGCGGCGTGACCACGGCCGGATCGGTGCCGAGCGTGGCGCAGACAGCGATTCCGGACGCGGCCAGCCGGTCCGCGAGTTCCTCGGGTACGCGCGCCCCGGTCGTGGTCACACACGTGCAGTGTTCGATGCCGTCGACCCCGACGCGCAGCGCCTGCTCGACAGCGCTGAGCGCGTGCGCGTGAGCGGTCACCGGCAGGCCCACATCGTGCGCCTGGTTCAGGGCGGCGGCCAACTCCTGGTCGGTGAACTGCGGCCGGGTGGTGTCCGTACCGGGGGTGAACACCCCGCCGCTGGCCATGATCTTCACCAGGTCGGCGCCGGCCGCCGCCCGCAGCCGCACGGCCTCCCGCACACCGTCGACACCGCTCGCCTCGCCCCCCAGCGCCCAGCAGTGCCCGCCGATGCTGGTGACCGGCGCACCCGCCGCCACAACCGACGGCAGGTCGTCACGCACGCCCCGGTCCCGCCATCGGAGCACCGCGTCACGTCGGTCGCCCAGGTCCCGTACCGTCGTGATGCCGGCCGTCAGGTGCGCGCGCAGTGACGCCTCGACGACAGCGTCGAGGTCCGTCTCGGCGCGGTCCGCGAGCCGGCCGAGCGCGTCGGGTCCGGCGTCGGCGCACAGGTGTACGTGAGCGTCGACCAGCCCGGGCAGCAGCGTGCCGTCCGGGGCCTCGCGCACCGGCCAACCCTCCGGCGCCTCGGCCCGACCCCGGCGCACATCAGCGATGCGCCCGCCGTCGAGCAGGACCAGCACCCCGCCATCCACGAGCCGCTCGCCGTCGAACACTCGTTCCGCCCGGACAGCATGCTTCGTCATCGTCACCCCAGCCTCCTGCACGGCCACAGCCCGACGTCGTCCTCGCCCTGCGGCGACCATCGGTCGTGACCCGACGATCGCACCGCCATCGGGTGCACAGCCTCCCTCGCCAGGGTGATCCCGCCTCCCTCTGGCGGGTCAGGGGCGCCCGCCCAGGTGTTTCTGCGCGTTCACCCCTGGAGGGCGGCAGTCAACTGATCCAAGCCCAGCGAACCCAGCTCCAGCGCCTGTCGATGGAATGCGCGCCGATCGCTGGGGAAGGACGAGCGGCCTGCCAGCCACACGCGCTCACCCACCTTGTAGGCCAGCGCCTGCCCTGGCCGGCCCAGGTAACGCGCGAGCTCGGCGGACGCGTACGGCCCCTGGTGACAGCGGTCCCGCAGCAGCTCCAGCGCGGCGTCCGCCGTCCACAGTGCTCCGTCAGCCGACGGATTCGGCAGTCGCAGGTGCAGGCCGATGTCGAGCACGACCCGGGCCGCCCGCAGGAGCTGCATGTAGAGATACCCCAGTCGAGCACCCGGCTGTTCGTAGAACCCGAGCTCGTCCATCAGCCTCTCGGCGTACAGTGCCCAGCCCTCCTGGCTGCCGGAGAGGCCGCCGAGCAGGTTCAGCCGCTGCCCGAGGCCTCCCCGGCAAACCTCAGAGCCGAGGTGGAGGTGGTGGCCGGGAACGCCCTCGTGATAGGCGGTGCTGTAGGCGTACCAGGTGGGGAAACTGGTTGCCTGCTCGGGGATGGACCACGAGACCCGGCCCGGCCGGGTCAGGTCCCGCGACGGCCCGGTGTAGGCGATGCCGGACGACGTGGTCAACCGCGACTCGATGCGCCGCAGCGGGGCGGGGATGTCGAAGTACACGCCGTCCAGTCGCTCGGTGGTGGCCTCAAGCAACTCCTGCAGCCACGCGCCGAACGCCTCCCTGCTGTGCAGCGTTCCGGGTGCGTCGGGGCTGCCGAGCCAGGTGAGCACCTCTGGCACGCTTCCACCCAGGGCCTTCGCTTCCGCGACCAGCGCTGCCTCTGTCGCTCGGAACTCGTCCCAGCCCCAGTCGTACAGCTCGCGCAGGTCGGGCTGGGCCGCGAGAAACGTGCGCACCCAGAGTGCGTACCGCTGCTGGCCGAACGCTTCCTCCTCGACGGCCCGCGGTGCCAGGTCCGCGGTCAGCATCTCGGCCAGTTTCCGGTACGCCTTTCCCGCGCCCGTCGCCGCAGCTTGCAACGACGCCCGCTGAGGCCCCTCGCCGTAGCGATCCACCAGGGCGACATCGTCGTCGATCCAGGTGCGGCAGCGCTGCGTGACGAGCTCCACCTGACGCCGCGCCGGCCCATTGCCGCGCTCGGCGGCGAGGAGGAGGCTGCGCGCGTACCCGTCCAGGGCCGCGGGGATCGCGGCCAGGCGTGCGCCGACACGAGCCCAGCCCTCCTCGAAGGCCGCGCCCTCGGCGTCACGGCCGGGGACCGCGGCCTCGACGGCCTGACGAATGAGCTGGAGCGGACCGGTGGCCGCCGCGTGCAGTTCGCGCAGGTCCTCCCCGGCGTCGTGAAACGCGACACGGCTATGCAGCCGCTCGACGAGGTGAGCGTGCAGCGGGGTCTCGGCTGGCAGTGCGTCGCCCAGGAGATCGAGCTCGCGAAGGGCGCGGGCTGCGAGGTCGGCGCGGGCCTGGTGGCCCTCCGGGCCGTAGTCGGTAAGCCCGTCGATGTCCTTCTCGCCAGCCTCGACGACCGCCGCGCACGGGTCGAGGCCAGCCATGTCGCGCAGGAGCCGACTCGCGAAGTCCTCGATCACGGGTCAATGCTAAGCACCGGGTGGTCGCGGCGGGAGATCCGTTGACCGGGCTCGAACCGGCGTCCTCCCGGTCCCTAGCCGGGTGCTCTACCACTGAGCTACAACGGATCTCCACGTGCTCCGACGACTGGGCTCGAACCAGCGTCCACCCGGATAAGAGCCGGGCGCTCTACCACTGAGCTACGACGACACCGGTCATGCTGCCCGATCACGGTCTGGAGTGTCCACCCGGTTCGGGTAGGTCGCTGACCACGACATCCGCCGGGACCAGTGACGACTCCAGGCCACCCTTGATCTTCCTCCCGGAGAACGCACCGGCGGCCCGCAGGATGGACGCCCACGCCGGGTCCGCGATCGAGACCCCGTGCACCAACTCGGGTGTCGGCCGGAACGTCCCGACGGCGGCTTGCGCCCTCGGCCCCGACCAACCCGACGTGACCGGGTCAACGCCACTGTCGGCGCATGCTGCCTCCACGTCGGCACGGGTGCAGGCGGCCGTGCCGTCGAGCACGTCCCACGGCAGCGGCAGCCGCGCCCACACGCCGACGTCGGGGTGCAGGCCGCCACCGGTCGACCTGGGCTCTCCGCCTGCATCCCACTCCTCCGCTCAACCGCCGAGCGGATCCTACAGAGCCGACGCCATCCCAGCGGCCCGCCGGTCGGCCGTGCGA
>NZ_JBSFBM010000016.1:0-39966 GCF_053592955.1 Micromonospora sp. NPDC002411
CAGCGGGAGCCCGTCGCCGTATCCGTGGTCGGTAGGCTGAGCGGTATGAAGGTTGTTGAGCGCTTCGGGTCCGGTCACCGCATCCTCGTCACCGGTGGAGCCGGCTTCGTCCCGTCGCACCTGGTGGACGTCCTGATCGCCCGGGGCTGCACGGTCGTGGCGCTGGACAACTTCGTGACCGGCTCGAAGGACAACGTGGCCCACCTGTTGGACCGGCCCACCTTCACGCTCGTCGAGGCGGACCTCTCCGACGGCCTGCCCACGCACCACCCGGCAATGGCCGAGCGTTTCGACGCGATCCTGCACATGGCCTCGCCGGCCAGCCCCACCGACTTCGCCCAACTGCCGGTGGAGATCCTCCGGGTCGGCTCGGTGGGCACCCTGCACCTGCTGGAGCGCGCGGTCGCCGACGGTGCCCGGTTCCTGATGGCCTCCACCTCCGAGGCGTACGGGGACCCGAAGGAGCACCCGCAGCGGGAGACCTACTGGGGCAACGTGAACCCGATCGGGGTCCGCAGCGTCTACGACGAGGCAAAGCGCTTCTCCGAGGCCGCGACGATGGCGTACCACCGCTACCGCGGGCTCGACGCGGCGATCGTCCGGATCTTCAACACGTACGGTCCCCGGATGCGCCCGGATGACGGCCGCGCCATCCCCACCTTCGTCTCCCAGGCGCTGCGCGGTGAGCCGATCACCGTGCACGGCACCGGCAACCAGACCCGCTCGATCTGCTTCGTCGAGGACCTGGTTCGCGGCATCCTGCTGCTGCTCGACTCGACCGAGACGGGCCCGGTCAACTGCGGCACGGAGCACGAGTTGTCCATGCGGCAACTCGCCGAGTTGATCGTGTCGCTCTCCGGAAGCAGCTCCGAGGTGATCTACGTCACGCGCAGCTCGGACGATCCGGAGATGCGCCGCCCCGATCTCACGCTCGCCCGCGAACTGCTGGGATACGAGCCGACCGTGGCGCCCGAAGACGGCCTGCGACGCACGATCGAGTACTTCCGGGCGCGGCTAGGGTAGCCGGTTCGTTGCGCACCGCCTGCCGCTGAGTGTCGCCTGAAGGCGGTGGTGGCTCCCGCTACGTACCCTGAGTTACATGTCCGCGACTTCGTCTGCCGGCGTCCCGTATCCGTCCCTGCACCGCAGCGCCGGGCGCGCGTCGGTGCCCGGCCCTGATCGGGGCGCCTCCGGGCGTGCCCGTCCCACCGAGGCACGCTTCTACCCGTCGTACGACGAGGAGGGGCCCAGGCCGGGCGGCCCGACGGGGCCGAGAGGCCCCGGCGGCCCAGGTGGCGCAGGTGGGTCGGGACGACGTGGCCCACGCCCGCGCTGGGGCCGGATCGCCCTCGTGGCAGGGGTCGCGGTGCTGGTGCTGGCGTTGCTCGGCGGCGTGGGCGCCTGGCTCTACGCCCGCAACCTCAACAGCGACCTGGCCCGCACCGACCCGTTCGCGGAGATCACCGGCGGCCGCCCGGTCAAGGCCGTCGACGGCGCGCTGAACATCCTGCTGGTCGGCAGCGACTCGCGGGACCCGGACGCCCCGGTCGACACGAAGAGCCAGTGGCGCGCCGACACGATCATCGTGATGCACATTCCGGCCGACCACCAGGAGGCCTACCTGGTCTCCATCCCGCGCGACCTCTACGTGCCGATCCCGGAGAGCGCGGGCGCGGCCTGCGACTCCGGTGAACGCGCGAAGATCAACGCGGCGTTCGCGTTCGGCGGTCTCCCGCTGGCGGTACGCACCGTGGAGTGCTTCAGCGACGTTCGGATCGACCACGTGATGGCGATCGACTTCGGCGGGTTCAAGGAGGTCACCGACGCCCTCGGCGGGGTGGACCTGAAGGTGGAGCGGACCGTCACCTCGATCCACAAGCCCTACCGGACGTTCACCAAGGGCACGAACCACATGGACGGCGCGGAGGCGCTGGACTGGATCCGGCAGCGTAAGCAGTTCCCGGACGGGGACTTCGCCCGGATGCGGCACCAGCAGGAGTTCCTGCGGGCGCTGATGGACAAGGCGGCGAGCAGCGGCACGCTGGCGAACCCGAAGAAGCTCAACGATTTCCTCCAGTCGGTGACCAAGGCCGTAACCGTGGACCAGGGTTTCTCGGTTACAGACATGGCGCTGCAGTTCCGCAACCTGCGCGGCGAGAATCTCACCTTCGTGACCAGCCCGAACTCGGGCAGCGACACGATCAACGGCGAGTCGGTGGTGGTTTCGGACCGGGAGAAGGCGCTCGCCATGTACCGGGCCATGTCGGCCGACACCATGGCGGACTGGGTCAAGGCCAACCCGCCGAAGAGCAAGGACGGCGGCTGACCGGGGCGGAGGGCCCCACGGCCGACGGCCTGCCCGCCGTTCGGCTCATCGAGTGGCGACGATCAACCGAGTCTGCGGAAGTTGACGTCCGGATTGACCCGAGCTGAACTCGCAAAGTCGAATTGATGTCCGTACAGTGGTGCCGCCCCCTCCTGATCACGAGCTGGAGCACGCATGCCGGTTCAGGCCAGTCGTCGCCCTTCGTCCCCCGGGTCCGCCGCGCCCAGCGGTCGTGCTGCCGCGGCCATACCCGTGCAGGCACGCGCCTCGGGCGGCGGGCCGGGTGCTCGGCCGCCCGGCGGTGGCGGTGGCGGTCCCACGGGTGGCGGCGGGCCGGCGAAGAAGCGGACCAAGCGACGCAAGGACCCTCTGTGGGCCCGACTGACAGTGGTGTTCGGGGCGGTGCTGATGCTCGGCAGCGGCGCGGGCATCGTCGGCGGCAAGGTCCTGATCGGCCAGGCAACCGGGGACATCGCGCAACGTAACCTGCTGGGCGACGCCGGCAAGTCCGACGCCGAGGGCGGTGCGAGCCTCGACGGGCCGATCGACATGCTGCTGCTCGGCGTGGACGCCCGGGAGCGCTGGGCGGCCGACGACGTGCGCTCGGACAGCATCATCATCCTGCACATCCCCGCCACCCATGACCAGGCGTACCTGATCTCGATCCCTCGGGACACCGAGGCGCAGATCCCCCCGTTCAAGAAGAGCGGCTACGCCGGCGGCACCGGAAAGATCAATGGCGCTTTCCAGGCCGGTGCCGCCAACGGTGGTGGCTGGGAGGGTGGCGCGCAGCTGATGGCACAGACCATCAAGCGGCTCACCGGGATCAGCTTCGACGGCGCGGCGATCATCAACTTCGGCGGCTTCAAGAACGTCATCGACACCCTGGGCACGGTGCGCATCTGCGTCAGCCAGGAGGTCAAGTCGCTGCACATGTCGTACGTCGACGGCAAGCCGATGTGGAACGCGGACGCCAAGAAGACCGGCAAGCCGCGGACCCCGGTGGTGCACAAGAAGGGCTGCCAGGAGATGGAGGGGTGGGCCGCGCTCGACTACTCCCGGCAGCGCAAGACCCTCAAGAACGGCGACTACGACCGGCAGGCCAACCAGCAGCAGCTGATCAAGGCGATGGCCAAGAAGGCCACCGACGGCGGGATGTTGACCAACCCGGGCAAGATGAACCAGCTGATCAAGGCGGCCGGTAAGGCGTTCGTGCTGGACACCGGCGGCGTGGCGATCGAGAACTTCATCTTCACCATGCGCGGGGTCACCGCCAACGAGCTGACCATGCTCAAGACCAACGGCGGCACCTTCCACGCCAACGGCAACAACACCGAGGGCTTGAGCGAAGAGACGATGGCCATGTTTCAGGCCGTCAAGCAGGACAAACTCGCCGAGTTCGTCTTCACGCACCCCGAGGTGATCTCCACCCGCAAGTGACGACCGGAGTCGCGGAAAGCCAGCGACGGAGTCATCACCGCCCGTAGCCTCGACGTGAGTAGTTTTCACGTGCGGCTGCGGGGAGGCGGTCACGTCCAGGTGGGGGCGGAACACGGCGGGCCGGGCCGCAACGGCCCCGTCCGCCCGAGCGCGCCGCGCCCGCGGGTCGCGGATCATGCTCGGCATCGGCCTGGCCCTCGTCCTGCTGGCCGGGCTCGCCGTGGTCGGGCTCAAGACGCTCAGCAACCGGTACGACCGGACGGTGACCAAGGAGCAGTTGCTCGACGCCGACGCCCGCACCGACCGCACCGACCTGGACGGGCCCCTCAACTACCTCCTGGTCGGCTCCGACCGCCGCCCCGGTGACAGTGGGCCGGACCAACGCTCGGACACCATCCTCATCGTGCACGTACCCGCCGGGCAGCGGGAGGCCTATCTGGTCTCGATCCCTCGTGACCTGCTGGTCGCCATCCCGCCCGGAAACGGCTTCGGCGGCGGCCAAGACAAGATCAATGCGGCGTACGAGCACGGCGGTGGTGGGCAGGCCGGTGCCCAACTCCTCTCCGCGACCCTGCACCGGCTCACCGGCATCCGGTTCGACGGTGCCGCACTGATCGACTTCTCCGGCTTCCGCAAGGTCATCGACCTGCTCGGCGGGGTGGACATGTGCGTGGACACCGAGGTCCGCTCGATCCACACCAACCGGGTCTTCCCCACCGGCTGTCAGCGCATGGACGGGGCGCAGGCGCTGGACTACGTACGGCAGCGCTACGACCTGCCCGGTGGCGACTACGACCGGCAGCACCACCAGCAACAGTTGCTCCGGGCGATGCTGGACAGCGCTGGCAGAGCGGACCTGCGCAGCAACCCGGTCAAGTTCGACCAGGTGCTGCGGGCGGTCGGCGGGTCGTTGACCGTCGACACCAACGGCGTACCCCTGGAGGACCTGCTCCTCGCGCTGCGCGCGCTGCCGCCCGACGGGATGCGCGGCGTCCAGGTCCCGTCCTCACCACAGACCATCGACGAGGTCTCCTACGTGGTACTGGACAACGGGGGCAACGGGCTCTTCGAGGCGGTTCGGGGCACTCGGGTGCCGGCCTGGGCGCAGGCCAACCCGCGCTGGGTGACCCGGTTGTGACGGTGGCGACGGCCCTGTCGGTGCCGAACCAGCCGACGAGGATCTAGTGTTGCTTCCTGTGTTCGGACCCCAGGTTCCCACCGTGCCCGTGACCGAGATCGACGACGAGACCTACCTGCTGGATGTGCGGGAGGCCGACGAGTGGGCCGCCGGCCACGCTCCGGCAGCCCACCACCTGCCGATGATGGAACTGCCGGCGCGGTTGGCCGAGGTGCCCACCGACCGGGACGTGGCGGTCATCTGCCGCTCCGGCGGGCGCTCGGCCCAGGTCGTCGCCTACCTGGTCAACAACGGCTGGGGGCAGGTGCGTAACGCCGACGGTGGGATGCGCCAGTGGGCCGCCGTCGGCCGGCCGGTGGTCGACGCGAACGGGCAGCCCGGCCAGGTCATCTGAGGGCGGGCGGGATGGGCGGCCCACTGGTCTTCGCGCACCGCGGCGCCTCGTTCGACCTGCCCGAGCACACTCTCGCCGCGTACCTGCGCGCCCTCGACGAGGGCGCCGACGGGCTGGAGTGCGACGTCCGGCTGACCCGGGACGGGCACCTGGTCTGCGTACATGACCGTCGGCTCGACCGCACCAGCAACGGTCGCGGTCTGGTCAGTGCGCGTACGCTCGCCGAGCTGGACGCGCTGGACTTCGGCTCGTGGCATCCGGGCAGCGCACCGAGCGGCGACCTGCCGCCGGACGATTCGCACACCCGGTTGCTGACCCTGGCCCGGCTGCTGGACGCCGTGCTCGACGCCGGGCGACCGGTCCGGCTGCTGGTGGAGACGAAGCACCCTTCCCGCTACGGCTCGGCCGTGGAACGACGACTGGTCTCCATGCTGCGCCGGTACGGGCTGGCCGACCCGGCGCCGGACGACCCCGTGCAGGTCACCGTCATGTCGTTCTCGCCGCTGGCGGTCCGCCGGGTCCGCGAGCTGGCCCCGACGCTGCCCACAGTGCTGTTGCTGGAGGTGGTGCCACGCTGGCTGCGGCTGGGGCGGCTCCCGTTCGGCACCCGGATCGCCGGGCCGGGCATCGGTCTGGTCCGGGGTCGCCCGCAGCTGCTGCCCGCACTGCGCGCGGCCGGCAACCAGGTGTACGTCTGGACGGTCAACGAGCCGACCGACCTGGAGCTGGTGCTGTCCGCCGGGGTGGACGGGATCATCACCGATCGGCCGGCGCACACCCTCGCCCGGCTGGGCCGCTGAGCCTGCGGGGGTGCCCAAATCCAGGCCGACCGGGCAGACTCGGCACATGCCGGAGCGTATCGATTTTCCCGCTCTCCTCGGCGGCCACACCGTCGTGATCGAGATGATCAATTCTGGGGACGCGGGCCTGCCGGTCCTCACCCAACTTCTCCGGGTGGCCCAGCCCGCGCTCGGTGCGACAGGTATGGCGTTCGTCGAGTTCGGCCCGACCGGCGGTCGGGTGATCTCTGCGACCGGTGCTGCGGAATGGGCCCTCGGCCGGCCGCTGGCAGTCGACGATCCGGACACCGTCTGCCTGCTCGCCGGACCACGGGCACGCCAGGTGCGGGTGGGTCACCTCAACGGCAAACTGGCCGCCGAGTTGAGCGGCAGCGACCTGCGCTGGATGGTGGTCTCCCGGGCGGAGATCGGCGGCCACACGGTGGGCAGCCTGCACGCGCTCTACCCGGGCGACGACGAACCGGGCACCGAGCAGCAGGCGGTGGTCGCCTACCTCGCGTCCTGCGTGGCGCACATGTACGGCGACCAGAGCGGCCTGCCGGTGCACGGTGACGGCCCGGTCGTGGCGGCGCTCGCCGACGGGCTGGCCGTCGTAGACCGGGACGGGCACGTCCGACTCTGGAACCCGGCCGCCGCCCAGGTCACCGGCCGGTCGGCCGAGCAGGCGCTGAGCCGACCCCTGCCGTTCCCGTTGCCGCCCTCCGGTCAGGTGCGGGATCACCGGATGCCGGACGGCCGCTGGCTGCGGATCACCTCCGGCGAGCTGCCCGGCCCGGGCACGCTCCGGGTGGTCACCTTCCGCGACATCACCGACCAGCAGCAACGCGACCACGACCGGGATCTGTTCGTCGCCGTGACCAGCCACGAGCTGCGGACGCCGGTCACCGTGATCAAGGGGTACGCGGACACTCTCACCGACCACTGGGAGTCACTGACCGAGGTGGACCGCCGGCAGGCCGCCCGGGTGATCGGGCAGCGCGCCAACGAGTTGGCCCGATTGGTCGATCGTCTCCTCTCCTCGGCCGCCGAGGCGGGGCCCGGGGACGAACCCGCGACGCCGTTCGACCTCGGCGAGGCGTTGCGCTCCGCCGTCGTCGACCTGCCGGCGGAGTTGCGCCGGAGGCTGGTGCTCCTCCTCCCGAACGACCTGCCCAAGGCGCTCGGTCACCGGCCCAGCCTGGCCACGGTGTTGACCGAGTTGACGACCAACGCTGGCAAGTACTCGGCACCGGACTCCCCGATCGAGGTCACCGCGTCGGTCGACGGTCAACTGGTGGCGTTCCGGGTCAGCGACAAGGGCATCGGCATCCGACCTGAGCACGTGGAGCGCGCGTTCGACAGGTTCTGGCAGGGCGAGTCCGGCGACCGACGCGGCTATCCGGGGGCAGGGCTCGGCCTCTATCTCGTCCGCCGGATCGTTGAACAACAGAATGGATGGGTATCCCTACGTCCGAGGGCCGGCGGCGGTACGGTCGCAGAGGTGCGGCTACCCCGCTGTTGACCGAGGTGGCGTGACGTGGAGGCGACGGTGGCAGCGGCAGTGACGGATCGGGCGTGGTGCGTGGTCGTTCCCCACCATCCGGCCGGGGCACGGCTGGCCCGGCACAGGCTCTCTGACGAGCTGGCGGACGTCGTACCCCCGACGCTCCTCGCGGATCTCATCGCGGTGCTCGCGGAGCTGGTGGGCAACGCGGTGCGGCACGCCCGGCCGCTTCCCGGCGGAGTCATCCGGGTCGCCTGGCGCCTACGGCCCTCGGCCGAGGGCGCTCTGATCCAGTTGCGGGTCACCGACGGCGGCGCGAGCACCGGGCCACGGCTCCGGACGGCCAGCCCCGATGCGGCGGACGGTCGCGGGCTGCACATCGTGGCTGGTCTGGCGACCCGCTGGGGGGTCGAGCGGGACGGAATGGGCCAGCGCGTCTGGGCGGAGTTCGATCCGGTGCCGGCGCCCCGACCTGACCTGGTGTCCGCGGGCTGAACGCGGGTGGTGGCGACTTCGGGGATCGACGGGCTGAGGTTGGGTGGGTCCGGCCCACGGCGAGCCGGTCGGGCCTCTAGGCTGTGACGCCGTGAGCAAGCGTCGAAAGAGCCAGCGCACCGCCGCCGACACCGCCCCCCGCAAGGACAAGGTGCGGGACATCTTCGTGCCGCGTCCGTTCGACGGGTTGGTCGACGAGCCCGAGTGGATCGCCCTACGCGAACTGGTGCCGGCCGCCTCCGCGCCGCTGCGACTGGCACCCGCCCTGGTCGAGGAGTTCGGCGACCGGTCGGCGACGCTCGCCACGGTGCTGCCGATGGCCGCGCCGGCGATCACCAAGCCGGACGGCCGGGTGCTCATCGGTCTTCAGCGCCACCAGCAGTCCGGTGACGTCTCCCGGGACCTGGCCGACGCGCTGCTCTGCGCGCTGCGGACCGAGCCGGGCGGCGAGGTGTCCGTGCCGCCGCTGCCCGGCCCCGGCCCACGCCTGCAGGACATCCTCGTGGACGGCCCACTGGACATCAGCATGCACGACGGTTTCGAGTTCTGGCTCGACCCCGGGGCCGCCGACGACCCGACCGTCCAGGCGTCCCTGGAGCGGGCGAACGCGGCCATCTACCCGACGGTACGAATGACCGCGGCGAAGGCCGCGTACTGGTGCCAGGTCCCGGACAAGGCGCACGTGCGCTGGGTGTTGCCGGACGACGAGGACGCCGCCCTGGACGCGTTGGCCCGTCTCGGCGCGGCCGGCTCGCTGACCCTCGGCGAGCAGACCAAGTTCGCCGGCATGTTCCGAGCGCACGGCCGTCTGGTCCCGGTGTGGGACCTGCCGGAGGAGACTCCCGCAGCGGAATGGGAGGACCCGGTGGCGCAGTTCGCCAAGCGCTACGCGGAAGCGCTGGCCACCGACGGCCCGCTCGATGCCTCCGGCCGGCGCGCCCGCCAGGGTCTGCTCGGCCGCCAGCTCACCCTCCGCTGACCTGCGGGGGAGGGCCGCCTATCCCGACGAGGGCGCCCTTCCCCGCAACGGCTCACGGGTGATCGGGCAGGACATGCAGCGCGGGCCGCCCCGGCCGGAGCCCAACTCGGAGCCGGCGATCGGGATCACCTCGATGCCGGCCCGCTCCAACTGGGCGTTGGTCTCGGTGTTGCGCTCGTAGCCCACGCAGAGCCGGGGTGCCAGGGCGAGGGTGTTGTTGCCGTCGTCCCACTGCTCGCGTTCCGCCGTGACCGGATCCAGCCCGGTGTCGATGACCCGGAGCACGTCGAGGTCCATCGCGTCGGCGGCGGCACGCAGGAACGGCGCCGGCCCGTCCACCCGCGGGTCCGCACCGTCCGCGCCGGCGATCACGGTGTACGCGGACAGCGTGCTCGCGATGTTGGGATACATCAGTACGGCGTCCACGTCGACCATCGTGCAGACGGTGTCGAGGTGCATGGTGGCGCGTTTCTGCGCGATCGGCACCACCAGGATGGTGTGGGCCAGACCGGCGGCGAAGACCTGCCGGCCGAGGCGTTCGGCGCCGGCCGGTGTGGTTCGCTCGCCCACGCCCACCGCCAGCACCCCGGGTGCGAGCAGCAGCACGTCCCCGCCCTCCAGGTGTTCGAGGTTCGGGCGGTAGACGAACTCGGTGCCGGCGAAGCGTGGGTGGTGACGGTAGATGGCGTCGGTCAGGGTGGTCTCGCGGCGACGGGCGGGCATGGCCAGACTGGTGACGCCGACCCGATCGCGGATCCAGAGCGACGAGTCACGGGTGAACAACAGGTTGGGCAACGGGTCGATGACGAAGTCATGTCTGTTCATCAGGGTGTAGACCAGCCCGCCCGGCCGCTCCGAGCTGATCCGCAACTCCTCGTGGGCCAGCCCGGCGGTGAGCACGTCGGCCAGGGCCGCCGGGTCCAGGTAGGAGAGGTGGTCTGCCACGCGGGCCCGCAGGGTGTCGCCGAGTCGCCGGGAACGCAGCACCTGTTCGGTGAGCTCGGCGCGGGCGTCCGCCACGGCGAGCGTCTCGGCCAGCAGGGTGGCCAGGTAGAGAACCTCGACCCCGCGCTCGCGCAGGGCAGCGGCGAACGCGTCGTGCTCCTCCTGGGCGCGTCCGACCCAGGGGATCGCGTCGAACAGGAGCGAGTCGTTGTTGCGCGGGGTGAGCCGGGCCAGTTCGGGGCCGGGCCGGTGCAGCAGTACGGTGCCGAGCCGGCCGATTTCACTGTCGACGTAGTGGGTCACTCCCGCAGCGTAGGGCAGGGTTTGGCGGCATCCGACAAAAGAACTGTGGATGAATATGGCATTCATCCACAGTCATTCCGGCGCTCCGGCTTGCCGAACACCGGGAGTGACAACGTAGGGTAGTGAGGACATAACTTCGAGGGACCTTTTGCCGGAGGTCGACGATGACTGTCTTTCCCGCACGACGAGCCGTACCCTCCGCTCGGGCACTGCCGCCCGTCGCGGTGCCACACCCCCGCGTCGAGTCGCCGGGGGTTCTCGAACCAGTCCGTCCGACACCCCTCGAGTGGGCTCGTCGTCGTCGGGCTGAGCGGGGCGCACGCCGCCTGGAGGCGGCCGGGGCGCGGGCACTGGGCCAGCTCGACCACCTCGGTCCCGCCTGGCACGTCATCGAGTGGCCACGCACAGACGTGACGGACGTCCTCGACCGCGGTCAGGACGACCGCGCCGGGTTCCTCGCCATCGGGCCGAGCGGCCTCTTCGCCGTGACCATCGCCGACCACGGCCGGGCGAGGGTGCTCGTCGCCGGCGACGTCGTGCAGATCAACGGCAAGAGGCCACCGTACGTGGCCGAGTCCCGCCGCGACGCCAAGCGGGCCAGCAAGGCCCTCTCCGACGCGGTGGGGCTGCCCGTCCCGGTGACGCCGGTGCTGACCTTCGTCGGCTCCGGAGTGATCAGTGTCTACGGCCTTCCGAAGGACTGTCTGATGGCCACCCACCGGGAGCTGGACCGGCTCCTCGTGGCTGGTGGCAGCCGGATCAGCCCTGCCACGGCCGAGAAGCTGTCCCGGGTCGCACAGCACCCGAGCACCTGGTTGAACGGCACGTACCGTCCAACAGCCGACTACCGGTGGTACGACGAGGGCCGAACGGCCGCTGACAAGCCGGCCCACCGCCGGTAACGTCACCGGCGACGCCACGCGGCTCCGGTCCCCCCGTCCACCTCACCGGTTTCCGCGCCGTCACCAGTCGCGTCGGTTCAGGCTGCGCGGCCCGGTGACCCGGTGCGCTCGGTGATTCCGTCGGCGACCCGCTAGCGTGGACAGTCGATCGGTGCACATAGGAGGCGCGGTGGCCCACGTCGAACTTTCGCTCTCGGAAGCGTTCGTGCCGGCGGCCCGAGCGTCGACAGAGCCGGAGTCCGGCAACGTCGGCCAATGGTCCTCGACGGTGTCCCGGGCCGATGAGCCGTGCCTGTTGATCGACGCCGACACGCGGGTGGTGGCGATCTCCACGGCCGGCTGTGAGCTCCTCTGTCTGGGCGAGCCGGGCGGTCTGATCGGGCGACCGCTGCTCGACGGGGGTCTGCGCCTGCTCGACTTCACCGCCAACCGGGGCGTGCTGACCGAGGCCGAGATCGACAAGATTCCGCCCCTGCTGGCGCTCTCGTCCGGCCGACTCGCTCGTGGGTTACTCCGCGTGCAGGCCGCCTCGGCAAGCAACTCCGACGCGACAGTCGACGCGATCTCGACTCCGGTGCTCACCGACGGCGCCGTCGCAGGCTCACTCACCTTCTTCTCCGAGGTCTGACCTGCGGCGGAGTGTGTCGTTCGCCGCACGCGCCGTTCCCCAGGAGAGTCCCCGCGCAGGCCGTAAGGTGCCCTCATGCTCGACATCGCTCTACTGCCCGGGGAATACGCTGTGTGTCGGCTGGCCGCCGGCAGCACCCTGCCGGATGCGATGTCGAACGACCTTCGTGACACCGACGTCGTCACGGTGAGCTGGACCTCCGACGGGATCTCCGTGATCTGCCCGACCGACCGGGCTCCGGCGCAGACCGTGGTGGAGACCGTCTGGCGCTGTCTACGGGTCGCCGCGCCAATGGACCTGAGCGGCACCGGCAGCCTGGCCCTGCTCGTCGACCCACTGGCCGAGGCGCGGGTCAGCGTGGTCACGTTCTCCACCTTCGACACCGACTACCTGTTGGTGCCGGCCGTCCGACTGACCGAGGGCATCGCCGCGCTCCAGCGCGCCGGGCACCGCGTCACCGGCTGAGCTTCACCCGGAAGGCCGCTCACCCTACGATGGGCTCGGCCACCCCGGCCGTGACGAATTCTCCGATGTCCCCGAGGATCGGCCCGTGCCGTTCACCCCGCCCCGCCCCGCGTCTCCCCCGTCGCGCGCGACGATCCACGTCCCACGCGGCCGGACGGCCGGCCATTCAGCCGTACGGACCCTTGCGGTCACGCTCGCGGTGTTCGCTGTCGCGGCGCTGTCCGGCTGTGGCGCCCCTCCCGGGGTGCGGACGCCCACCGCCATGCCCACCGGCAGCGGGGCTCCGCCGACGCCCGGCCCGAGCATCGCCCCCACCACCCCGCCGGTGACCGCACCGCCATCCGTCGCGATCACACCCTCCGCCGACGCTGGGGCGGTCGCGACGGCCTGCCGGAACGGGCCGACCGGGCAGCGCGTGGTGCAGTTGCTCCGTGGCCGGGCGGGCGTGCTCCCGGCCAACGTCCGGGTCCAGGTCCGCACCGGACCACTCTGCGCCGCCGACTGGCAGTTCACCGTGCTGGAGGTGACCGGGCACGAGGAACTCCAGGTGGTCACCCGGGGCCAGCCGAGCGCACCGACGCTGGTCACCGCCGGCACTGACGTCTGCACCATCGAGGTACGCGCCGCCGGGCCGCCCGGAATCCGCGCCCTGGCCTGTGAGGCCGGTCCGGCCACCCGGCCGGGTGCGTAGGCTGATCGGCATGCCGGGAACACCGCCGACACGTTTCGTCTACCTCGGGCCGGAGGGCACCTTCGCCGAGCAGGCCCTGCGCTCCGTGCCCGCCGCCGAGCGTGGCACCCGCACGCCCGCCCGCAGCGTCGGGGAGGCACTGGACAGCGTCCGGGCCGGGGATGCCGACGCCGCGCTGGTGCCGTTGGAGAACTCGATCGGCGGCGCGGTGGGCGTCACCCTGGACGAGATGGCCGAGGGCGAGCCGCTGGTGATCACCCGGGAGGTGATCCTGCCGGTGGAGTTCGTGCTCGGCGCCCGACCCGGCACCTCGTTGACCTCGATCCGCACCGTAGCGGCCCACCCGCAGGCTTCCACCCAGTGCCGGGGCTGGCTGCGTGACCATCTGCCCGACGGCGTGGTGGTCGACGTGCTCTCCAACGGCGCGGCTGCCGCCGGCGCCGGGTCCGGCGAGTACGACGCGGCGATCTGCGCGCCGATCGGGGCGGCCCGGCACCGGCTCGCGATCCTCGCCGACAAGATCGCGGACCATCCCGACGCGGTGACCCGTTTCGCGCTGGTGTCCCGGCCGGGGCCGCCCCCGCCGCCCACCGGCGACGACCTCACCTCGCTCGCTGTCTACATCGCCCACGACCGGGTCGGCGCCCTGCTGTCGGTGCTCATGGAGTTGGCAGTGCGCGGGGTCAACCTGACCCGGATCGAGTCCCGCCCGACCGGTGAGGCCCTGGGCCGGTACGTCTTCTTCCTGGACTGCACCGGGCACGTGGCCGACGTACGCCTGGGCGAGGCGTTGCAGGGGCTGCGTCGGGTCTGCGCCGACGTCCGCTTCATGGGGTCGTACCCCCGGCACCGCTGGGCCGAGGCGGCGGGCGAACGGCCGGTGCCTGCGCCGGCGGGCCTCTCCGACGTCGACTACGCGGACGCGGCGGCCTGGCTGGCTCGATTGCGCACCGGCGAGTTGACCTGATCGGGCCGGGCGCCCCCGGGTTCCGGGAGCGCCCCCGCCACGTCGGTCAGCTCAGCAGCCCGCCGAGCAGGCCGCCCTCCTGCTGCTGTTGACCGCTGCCCAGGACCGGCGGCTCCTCGGACGGCTGCACCACCACGAAGCCCTGGCCGGCGAAGCTCATCGTGAACGACTCACCGGTGCGTCGACCCAGCAGCGTGCCGAGGCCCAGTTGCTCGGCCCGGTGGTAGCCGGTCTGGAGGTTGGCCGACCAGCAGACCGCGGCCTGCGGGTCCACGTACGTCGGGGCATCCACGTTGAGCACCACCGGAGTGCCCTTGGTGGTGATGGCGATCCGTCCGTAACCGCTGAACACGCAGTTGAACAGGCCGGACGAGGAGGCCATCCCGGCGCCGCCGACCATCCTGATGTCGTACTGGAGGGTCGAGTCGAAGGCGAGCACGCTGGAGCCGTTGATGGAGAGGGCGTCGCCCGGCTCCAGGTCGATGATGTGCACGTCCTTGGCCAACTCGGCGAGGAAGACGTCACCCTGGCCGGAGACCTTCATCAGCGGGACACCCTCGCCGGTGAGCTTCTGCTTGAGGAACTTGCCGAGCCCGCCCGAGCCCAGCGCCTGGAACTGCACGTTCCCCTGGTAGGCGACCATCGAGCCGACCCGGGCCATCGCCTCGCCGTTGAGCTCGATCTTCAACATCTTGGAGTTCTGCAGCCGCATGCCGGGCTGCGCGGACTCCTTTTCCAGGTTCTCCGAGGAGAACAGCTCGCTGCGCATGAAAGGTGCCTCCTGACAGGGTTCGCGGTCGCTGCACCGACGGTAGGCGAAGGGGGCAACCGCGACCATCGGTCGCGGTCGCGCGGCGGGGGCCGACTGGCGGGACTCAGCCCCAGCCCAGCGCGTGCAGCCGCTCGTCGTCGATGCCGAAGTGGTGGGCGATCTCGTGGACCACCGTCACCGCCACCTCGTCGACGACGTCGTCGTCGTTGTCGCAGATCCGCAGGATCGGATGTCGGTAGATGAAGATCCGGTCCGGCAGCACGCCGGAGTAGTCCCAGCCACGGCTGGTGAGGGCATGGCCCTCGTAGAGGCCGAGCAGGTCGTGCTCGCCCGGCGGCGGGTCGTCCTCGACGAGGATCACCACGTTGTTCATCAGGCCGAGCAGCTCTTCGGGCACCTCGTCGAGGGCCTCGCCGACCAACTCCTCGAAGCGCTCGCGGGTCATCTCCACCGGCACCCCACCTATTGTGCCCGATGCGGGGGCCGGCCCGCCGGGTCAGCGGTGCTGCCGAGCGGCTCCGCAGGTCACGGAGAGAGTGACCGCCCGAGGTGGGCGGAGACTCTCTCCGTGGTCGAGCGGTTGTGGGTCGACCGGCTCAGGAGGCCAGGCGCGCGTTGAGGGTGATCTCGGCGCCGGGCGAGAGCAGGCGGGAGATCGGGCAGTTGGCCTTGGCGGCCTCGGCGAGCTTCTGGAACTCCGCGTCGTCGATGCCCGGGACCTGGCCGACGGTCTCCAGGTCGATGCGGGTCACGGTCATCCCGGCGTCGGTCTTGTCCAGGTGGACCTTGGCGGTGGTCTCGACCGAGGTGGGCGTCGAGCCGGCGTCGGCGAGGGCCTTCGAGAACGCCATCGAGAAGCAGCCCGCGTGCGCTGCGGCGATCAGCTCCTCCGGGTTGGTGCCCTCGCCCTCCTCGAAGCGCGACTTGAAGGAGTAGTTGCCCGACAGGCCACCCTTACCGGTGCGGACGGTGCCGGCACCCTCGGTGAGATTGCCCTGCCATTGTGCTGAAGCGGTACGGATAGGCATGGGAAGAACGCTAGCGGAAAGGTGACCGCCGGGCGACCGAGCGGCACTGACGCGCGCCGTGCGATCCCCGTCACGCACCGCTGGTTGTGCCATGATTCGACCCACATCCGTGACCGGCGGAAGGATGGCCGATGTCCGAGGAGCTACCGATCCCACGACAGGGCGACCGGTCCGACGGTCCGGCCGTCATCGAGTGGGGTGCCGACGACGACCCGCCCCCGCGCCGCCGGTTCGGGTGGTCGCTGACCGGGTTCGTGCAGGATCCTCGGCTGCCCCTGCTGCTGGCCGGTCTGGGCGCGGTGGCCGGGGTCGCCTCGATGGTCGGCGAGTGGTTGGTGCTGAGCCTCCCGAACGGTGGGCCGGAGGGGGACGCCACGATGAAGGTGCCCGCCGGGGTGTCCGAGGTCGGCGGGTTCGGCGTCGGTTACCTGGTCGGGCTCCTCGTCCTGGTCTGCACGGTGGCGCTCGCGCTGCGCGGCACGCCAGCCGTGCGGTCGAACGCCCGGCTGGCCGGTCTGACCCTGGCCGGTGCCCTGCTGGCGTTGCTGGTCGCCGCGGCGGCCACTCTCAACGACTCCGGTCAGCGGACCTTCTTCTACTCGGAGCAGGACGGCTTCCGGACCGAATACGGTCGTGGTCTGGTGATGGCGTTCGCCGCCTGCGTGCTGCTCGGCGCGGCGCTGCGGCTGGCGTCGAACACCACGCCCGCACCGTCGGCCGACGACCAGGCAGGCGACGGCTCGGCGGCACGCGGCTGGCGCCGCCGACACCACGACCCGGTCGACGAGGGCCTCCCCGCCCCAGCCGACCTGACCGTCACTCCCGCCACTCCCTTCGCCCGCCCCGACAACCCGACCTGAGCGATCTCGGGCAGGACCACCGCGCCCTCCGCGGGATGGCCGGACGTCTGCTGGTGTTGACGCCCGATTCGCCTGGAAGCCATGGATGCGACCCGTTCCGCGAGGTACGGTTGCTGCCCGCCGTCACGCCGGGCCTCGGCTTTTCCGACCGCACGGCAGGCTGCGACGGCGGCGGGCGAAGGAGGAACGATGACCCGCCCGGGACTGCCCAAGCTGATCGCGACCGACCTCGACGGGACGCTGGTCCGCAGCGACGACACCGTCTCCGCGTACACCCATGGGGTGCTCGACCGGGTGCGGGCCGCCGGGATTCCGGTGGTCGGCGCGACCGGTCGCGGCCCTCGGCTGACCGAGTTGACCCGCAACGACATCCGTGCCGCCGACTTCCTGGTGATGGCCGGCGGTGGACGGGTGGTCGACCAGAGCGACCCCTCCGGCCCGCTGGTGCTGCGCGACGAGCGCCTCCCCGCCGAGGTGCTGGCCCGGCTGCTCGCCGACCTGGAAGCCGAGGTCGGGCCGCTGACGGTGATGGTCGAGGCGTCCGACGAGCACGACGCGCCGCTCTGGGGTGACTACCACGAGAGCTGGCCCTACCAGGACCGGTTCGAGGCGCGGAGCCGCGCGGAGTGCCTCTCCTGCGATGTGATCAAGGCGTTCGCCCGGACCGCCGATCACCACGTGGACGAGCTGCTGGCGGTGGCCCGCCGGATCGTCTCACCCCAGGTCGCCACGCTCACCCAGGCCGGGCTGGGCTTCATCGAGATCTGCCCGCCGGGCGTGGACAAGGCGAGCGGGCTGACAGTGGTGGCGCAGACCCTCGGTGTCGACCCGGCCGACGTGCTGGTCTTCGGTGACATGCCCAACGACCTGCCGATGTTCGAGTGGGCCGGCTGGGCGCGGGTGGCGGTGGCGAACGCGCACCCCGACGTCCGCGCCGCCGCCGACGAGGTGACCTTGCGCAACGACGACGACGGAGTGGCCGTATATCTGGACCGGCTACTGTCCCGGTGATGGGAGAGACACCCCGCCTGATCGCCACCGACATCGACGGCACGCTGATCCGCGACGACCACACCGTCAGCCCGCGCACCGCCGACGTGCTCGCGCGGATCTCCGCGCGCGGCACGCCGGTCATCCTGGTCACCGGCCGTCCGGTCCGCTGGCTGAAGATGGTGTACGACCAACTGGCCGAGCCACTACCGGCGGTCTGCGCCAACGGTGCCGTGGTCTACGACCCGTTCAACGACGAGGTGTTGCGGGCCGACCCGCTCGCGCCGCAGCACCTCGCCGAGGTGGCTCAACGGCTACGCGCCGAGGTGCCCGGCATCAGCTTCGCCGTGGAGATCCTGGACAGCCGGCAGATGCGGCACGAGGCGCACTACCCGCTGCGCTGGGACGTCGACCCGGACGGTATCCGAGCGATCGAGACGCCGGAGGAGTTGCTCTCCCTGCCGGCGGTGAAGCTCCTCGCCCGGGCCGGTGAGCAGGACCCGGACGCCTTCGCCGAGCTGATCGCCACAGCGGTCGCGGGGCTGGCCGAGGCCACGCACTCGTCGTCGTCCGGCCTGGTGGAGATCTCCGCGGCCGGGGTGACCAAGGCGGCCGGCCTGGCCTGGTACTGCGAACGGATCGGGGTGAGCGCGGCCGACGTGGTGGCCTTCGGCGACATGCCCAACGACGTGCCGATGCTCACCTGGGCCGGGCGTGGCGTGGCGGTAGCCAACGCGCACCGCGCCGTCCTGGCAGTCGCCGACGAGGTGACGACGACGAACTCCGAGGACGGCGTGGCGGCGTACCTGGAAAAGATCTTCGGGGTGGGCTGAGCCGGTCAGAGGTACTGACCGGTGCTGTGGCCCTCGCCGCCGCCCGGCTGGCCGATGCCCGGCGGCATCCCGGGGACCATCCCGCCGGGGCCGCTGGGCAGGGCCTGGCGGCCGCCGCGCATCTGCTCGAGCTGAACCCGTGCGGCCATCTGCTGGGCCACCAGGGCCGCCTGGATGCCGTGGAACAAGCCCTCCAGCCAACCGACGAGCTGGGCGTGCGCGATCCGCAACTCGCCCTCACTGGGGGCCTTGTCCTCGGTGAAGGGCAGCGAGATGCGCTCCAGCTCGTCGCGGAGCTCGGGGGCGAGGCCCTCCTTGAGCTCGACGATCGACCGCTCGTGGATCTCCCGCATCCGGTTGCGGCTGGCGTCGTCGAGAGGAGCTGCCTTCACCTCCTCGAGCAACTGCTTGATCATGCTGCCGATCCGCATCACCTTGGCCGGCTGTTCGACCAGGCGGGTCGGGTCCTCGCCCTGCCCCTCGTCGGTCTGCATCGTGCCGATCGGCCGGCCGTCCGGGCCGACCACCACAACGGTGCCGGAGTGGCCGGAGTCGTCGGGGCCGGGCTCGTCGTCTTGTCCAGCGGAACGCGCGTCGGTCATGGGGTCCATCTTTACCCAGCGGTTGCGAACCATGCCGCCCGGGACCTACTCCCGGGGCCGAACCACCCGGCCGGGGCGCGCTACCGTCGCGCCATGCCTGCCGACCCGCGTGCCGTGTTGACCCGGCCCGCGCCGAAACCCGACCGGACCGTGGCGTACGGCGACCACCCGGATCAGGTGGCCGACCTTCGCTGCCCGGCGGGGACCGGCCCGGCGCGGCCGCTGGTCGTCGTGGTGCACGGCGGTTTCTGGCGGGCCGAGTACGACCGACAGCACACCGGCCCGCTGGCCGCTGCCCTCGCCGCCGCGGGTTACCCGGTGGCGCAGGTGGAGTACCGGCGCACCGGGCAGCCGGGAGGCGGCTGGCCGGGCACATTGACCGACGTGCTGACCGGAGTGGCCGAGCTGCCCGCCCTGGCCGCCGAGGCGCTTCCCGGCCGAGTGAGCCGGGCCGCACCGGTCCTGCTCGGGCACTCCGCCGGCGGCCACCTGGCGATGTACGTGGCGGCCACCGCCCCGGCGACGGTGGCCGGGGTGCTCGCCCTGGCCCCGGTGGCCGACCTGGGCGAGGCGTATCGGCGGGACCTGGACGGCGGTGCGGTGGCCGCGTTGCTCGGCGGCGGCCCGACTGAGGTCCCGGACCGCTACGCGGCAGCCGATCCACGAAGATTGGTACCCATCCAGACACGCACGGTAGTCATGCACGGTTCGGAGGATCAACAGGTTCCAGCGGAGATGAGCCGCGACTTCGTCACAGCAGCCCGTGCCGCAGGATCCGATATCTCCCTTGTTGAACTGCCCGGATGCGAGCATTTCGGACTGATCGATCCGGAGTCGCCACCGTGGCCTCAGGTCCTCGTTATGTTGCGGTCCCTGCACGATGATCACTAGCCATTGACGCAGCGTCGCGGACCAGGTAGAACGCCGGAGGGGCGGTGTTCGGCCCTGCAATGTTTCCTGGAAGGAACTCGGTGTCGCAGATGAATCGCAGGCGGGCGCTCCAACTGTTGGCCGCGCTCGGTACCACCGGGTTCGTCGCCGGATGTGGCTCCGACACCGACGCCCAGCCGACCGCTGACCGCAGCCCGGTCAAGATCGGTCTGATCACGCCGCAGGGCGGCGGGTTCAAGAGCATCGGCGAGGACATCACCAACGGCTTCCAGATCTTCCTGGACCTGCACGATCAGAAGTTGGGTGGACACCCGGTCGAACTGCTGACCGCCGACGAGGGTGACACCGCGAAGACGGGCAAGGCCGCCGTCGAGGGCCTGCTCAAGCAGGGCGTGCTGGCCCTCACCGGCGTGGTCAACTCGGCGGTGATGGTCGGCATCCGGGACACCGTCGAGGAGGCGCGCGTCCCGCTGATCGGCTCGAACGCCTCACCGAGCAGCCTGCAGAGCGTCTTCTACATCTGGCGGACGTCGTACGTGCTGGACGAGGCCGGCCGCGCGCTGGGGCGCTACCTGCGCGACCAGTTGCCGGCGAACGGCCGGATCGCGATCATCATGCCGGAGAACGTCGGCAGCCCGGACGTCGTGCGCGGCTTCAAGCAGGAGTTCGGCGCGACCGACCCGCGGATCAGCGACCCGGTGACCTACACGAACGCCACCTCCAACCCGGGCAAGACCATTTACGCCTCGGACATCAGCAAGGCTCTGGCCAAGAAGCCCACCGCCGTCTTCTGCTTCTTCGCCGGGGCGGCCGCCGTGGAGTTCATCAAGCAGCTGCGGGAGAAGTTCTCCGGGCCCATCTACGCGCCCGGCTTCCTCACCGAGGGCACCGTGCTGGAGAGCCTGAAGGAAAACGCGCTGGGCATCCAGACCGCGCTGAACTACTCAGCCGACCTGAACAACACGTCCAACCGGGTCTTCGCCTCTGCCTACCGCAAGAAGCACCAGGTCACGCCCACCACCTACGCGATGGCGTCGTACGACGCGGCACAGGTGCTCGACCAGGCCATCCAGCTGACCGGCGGGAAGCCCACGCCGAAGGACGTCAACCTGGCCCTGGGCAAGATCGGCCAGATCGACAGCCCGCGCGGCATCTGGCAGTTCAACCAGCCGCGTACCCCGCAGCAGAAGTGGTACCTGCGAGAGGTGCAGCGCGACGGTCAGGTCATGTCGAACGTGCTGATCAACGAGCTGGCCACGCTGGGCTGAGCACCCACCACGACGAGGTCAGGGGCCGGTCTCCCATCAGGGAGGCCGGCCCCTGGCGTACGGAGCTGACGTGCGGGTCAGTGCCGCAGTTCGGCGATGCAGCACTTCACACTGCCGCCGCCCTTCTTCAGCTCGGCCAGCTCGACCGGAACCGGGGTGTAGCCGGCGGCCTTCAGCTTGCCGGCGAGGCGGGTCGCCTCGCTGTTGAGCACCACGTTGGCGCCGTCGCTGACCAGGTTGAGCCCGAAGGCCATCGCGTCCTCGTCGTCGGCGATCACGGCGTCCGGGAAGAGCTGGGTGAGCACCCGCTGGCTGGCCGCGGAGAACGCGCCCGGGAAGTAGACGACGTTCGCGTCGTCGATGGCAGCGAGCGCCACGTCGAGGTGGTAGAAGCGCGGGTCGATCAGGCGCAGCGACACCACCGGCCGGCCCAACGCCTCCTGCGCCTCGGCGTGCGCCGGGATCTCGGTCCGGAAGCCGTGCCCGGCCAGGATGAGCCCACCGTGCGCCTCCGGCACGTACGCGAAGTCGCCCTCGCCCTCGTTCGTCTCGCTCGGCGCGACGAACCGCCAGCCCTGCGACTCGTAGAAGGCGTGGTGGGCGGCTGCCTCGGCGGCCCGCTGCTCGTGCTTGAACCGTGCGCCGTACACGCTGCCGTCGACAGTGAAGGCACCGTTGGCGGCGTAGACCATGTCGGGCAGGCCGTGCTCGGGCGTGAGCAGGTGCACCTCGTGGCCGAGGCCGACCAGCGTCTCGCGCAGCCGGTCCCACTGTTTGACGGCCAGGTCCCGGTCGACCGGGGTGGTCACGTCCATCCACGGGTTGATCGCGTACTCGACCGCGAAATGCTCCGGCGAGCACATGAGATATGTCCGCTTTCGCGGGAATCGCTGCTGGTTCACGGTCACCAAGAGTAGGTACCGTAGAACTTTGGTAACAGCCACAACCGTTGCTTCCCAGAGGCGGAACGTTGCAGATAGACGCGGTCGACCAGCGGATCATTGCGTTACTCGTCGCCGACGCCCGTGCGTCGTACGCCGACATCGGCACCCGGGTCTCACTCTCCGCCCCAGCCGTCAAGCGTCGCGTCGACCGACTGCGGGCCACCGGCGTGATCAGGGGATTCACGGCCGTGGTGGATCCGGCCGCCGTCGGGTGGACCACGGAGGCCTTCGTCGAGCTGTTCTGCGCCGGTCGGACGACCCCCGCACAGATCGGCGTGGCAGCACGCCGGCACCCCGAGGTGGTCGGCGCCTACACCGTCTCCGGCGAGGCGGACGCGCTCGTACACCTGCGCGCCGCCGACATCGCCCACCTGGAGGCGGCACTGGAACGGCTGCGGGCCGAGTCCTTCGTGACGTCCACCCGCAGCACCATCGTGCTCTCCAGGCTGGTCGAGTCACCGGGCGTGGGCCCCTCCACCAGAGCTTGACCTCAAGTCGGGTTCACCTGTTGCAGTGGTGCTACCGGACGCGACAGGGAGGGCAGACCATGCGGGCGATCTGGCTACACGAGTTCGGCGGGCCCGAGGTGCTGGTGCCCGAAACGACACCCGACCCGACGCCCGGCCCCGGACAGGTGCTGATCGACGTCGCGCACGTGAACATCACCTTCGTCGAGACGCAGCAGCGTTCCGGTCGCCCCGGCCCGTTCCGGGTCACCCCACCGCTGATCCCCGGCAACGGAGTCGGCGGAATGATCACCGCCGTCGGGCCGGACGTCGACCCGACGTTGACCGGGCGTCGGGTGGTCAGCGCCACCGGCGGCTCCGGCGCGTACGCCGAACGCGTGGTGGTGGACGCGTCCGCCCCGATCGAGGTGCCCGCCGAGCTGGCTCTGGACGAGGCGGTGGCGCTGCTGGCCGACGGACGTACCGCCACCATGCTGGTCAAGGCGGTGGGTGTCCGGCCGGGTGACCGGGTGCTGGTCGAGGCCGCCGCCGGCGGGGTGGGCAGTCTGCTGGTGCAGCTCGCGTCCCGCTCGGGCGCGCGGGTGATCGGCGCAGCCGGTGGGCACCGCAAGGTGGAACTGCTGCCCGGGCTGGGCGCCGAGCTGGCCGTCGACTACCGCCTGCCCGACTGGCCCGACCGTGTCCGAGCTGCAACGGGTGGAGTCGACGTGGTGTTCGACGGGGTCGGTGGGGCGACAGCCCAAGCCGCGTTCGACCTGCTGGTACCGGGCGGTCGCATGATCAGCTTCGGCTTGGCCAGTGGCGAGTGGTCACCGGTGTCGGCGGAGGCCGCCACGGCACGGCAGGTCACAGTGGTCCGGCCGGACGTGCCACCCGCGCGGCTGCGGGCGTACACCCGGCAGGCCCTGGCCGACGCGGCGGCCGGCAACCTGCGACCACTGATCGGCCAGCGATTCCCGTTGGAACGCGCCGCCGACGCGCACGCCGCCATCGAAGCGCGCGCGACGGTCGGCAAGACCCTGCTGGACAGGCTCTAGAGATACATCCCGGTGCGGTGCTCCGAGTCGTCGCGCCGAACCGGCTTGTCGCCCTCGCCGAAGAACCGCTTGCCGCCGAACTCGCCGTGCAGACGGTCGTCCAACTCGTCGGCGAGACCAGTCATCACCTGCACCGCGAGCATCAGATGGGTGGCCTGGAAATTGCGGCCGAAGACCGGGATGGACGCCCAGACCGTGTCGTCGGCGCAGTAGAGACGGCCGATCGGCATCCGGTTGGTCAACTCGGAGAGCTTCACGTAGAGCCGCTCGGTCGGCTCGACCTCGGTGAGGATCGGGGAGAAGACGTCCACCAGGGGTGGGTTGTCCCGCACCCGCACGAAGACCATCGCCGAACCGGCCCGGATGTTGATGTCGCCGTCCGAGTCGATCTGCAACCGGTCGGTGTCCGACTTCAACATCGTGGAAACCACGGTACGGACCCGATCCGCCAGGTCGAGCACGTCGTCCCGCTCGGACTGCGCGGCTGCGGCCTCGGCCAGCGCCTCCTCCAAATCGGCCTCGACATCGGCATCCGGGCCGAACTCGCTGCGCGCGGTGCCCAACGGGTCCACTGCCAAGGGCTCTCCCTCGGCGTCGTGCACCAGGTAGACGAGGAAGGCCGGGTGCGGGGCGCCGTAGACGTCCCGCAGCGTGCGGGAGAGCAGCGCGGCGACCCGGGTCGACTCGGCCGTCGTGGCGTCCAGCCCGAAGGACCCGCCGGAGCCGGCGACCACCCCGGGCGGCGACCAGCCGAGCGCGATCATGTCCGCCACCGCGCCCCGGTCCAGCCGGTAACCCGCCGGCAGGGTGGCGTTCCCGACCGCGCGCGCGGACAGGGCGCCGTCACCGTCCACGTCGACGCTGATCGAGTAGACGGCGTCTCCGGTGCCGGAGGCGGTGGGATCCAGGGTCACGTCGAGGTGCGCGCCCACCGGAAGGTCCCGCAGTCGTACGGCGAGCGCTCGGGCGAACTCCCGCCACGCCTCGGTCACCTTCGCCCGCAGGTCGGTGGTGCTGGGCTCGTCGAGCAGGATCGATTCCGCCGCGCCAGCGGGCAGCTCACCGTCCGAGGCCGAGGGGTGGTCAGCCGTCATGATCGCCTCCGTCCGTCACGATCACCCTACCCACGCCGCCCGTGCGTCGAATCAGCCCGGACCGGGATCGGACAACGGCAGTCAGGGGGCCGTCGGGTCCGCCGGGTCGGCGCCCAGCTCGACCGGCCAGGTGCCGGCCAGCGCGCTGAGCCGGGCCGCGGCGTCCGCCGGGTCGGCGCCACGCCCAACTGCCACCCCGAGCAGGTACGCGGTGACCGGCGCGCCCGGCCGCAGCACCTGGTGGGCGACGTCGCGGGCCAGATCCAGCACCGCCGGCACAGGCACCCCGGAAGGGTCCAGCTCCAACTCGGCGCACGCCGCCGTGACCCAGTCGTCCATCACCGTCATCGCGCCCACTCCTCCGCCCGGCGTACGTCCTCGTCAGTGTCGCAGTCGAACCACGGCGGCGGGCCGTCGCCGGACCAGGGCACCTCCCGTGTCACAAGCCCGGCCAGCAACGCCCGGACCGGGGCGCCGGACAGGCTGCCACCCCGCTCGGCCGTCAACCGGTCCAGCCCCGCCCGCAACGCGGAGACCCGCCACACACCGCAGAGTGACTGCCGCCGCCCGTCGCCGTCGACGAAGCACGCTCCGTCGGGCTGGGGCTCGACCCGGGTGAGCTGATCCAGCAACTCGCCGATCGCGGGGCGCGTCAGCAGCGGCAGGTCCGCGGCGAGCAACGCGACCAGCGTCGTGTGCGGGTCGAGCAGCGCCAACCCGGCAGCCGCCGCGGCGACCGGGCCGCCTCCGGGCGGGTCCTCCCGAGCGACACGCACCCCGTTCGGCACGGCATCGACCGGACCGACCAGCACCCGTGGCATGGCGTCGGCGACGGCAGCCAGCACCCGGTCCCGCATCGGTCGGCCCCCGACCGGGAGCGCGGGCTTGTCCACGCCGCCCATCCGGCGGGCCGCCCCACCCGCGAGCACCACAGCGGCGTACGTCCCCATCCGGCCACGGTAGCCGGGTGTCCGATGCACGGTGGCCGTGCGCGCCTCCCGGGCCGAGGTGGAGGATGGCGGGATGGGACGGGCAACTGATCGGCGAGGCGTACTCCGAATCGACCTGGAAGCGGTGACCGCCGGACGGGGGTCCGTCCGTCGTCCGGACACGCTCGCCGTGGAGGAGCCACTGGAGATTCGCGTGGGCGCGGCCGGTCCCGGTCGCCGACGGCCGCTCGCCGTCACCATGCGCACCCCCGGTGACGACCTGGACCTGGCCATCGGGTTCCTGCTGACGGAGGGGCTGATCCGGTCGACTGACGACGTGTCGACCGCCCAGCTCTGCGCGGGCGCGGAGACGCCGAACACGTACAACGTGGTGGACGTGGTGCTCGCGCCCGGTGTGCCGGAGCCGACCACCGACCCGTCCCGGAACTTCTACACGACGAGTTCCTGCGGGGTCTGCGGCAAGGCGAGCATCGACGCGGTACGCACCCGGTCGCTGTTTCCGGTCTCGGCGGATCCACTCAGTGTCTCGGCCATGCTCCTCACCGAGCTACCCGACCGGCTACGCGCCGCCCAGCGTGGCTTCGACCGGACCGGTGGACTCCACGCGGCGGGGCTGTTCACCCCCGACGGTGAGCTGGTGGTGCTCCGGGAGGACGTGGGCCGGCACAACGCCGTGGACAAGGTGATCGGCTGGGCGGTCCGGGAACGACGGCTACCACTGGCCGGGCACCTGCTGCTGGTCTCCGGGCGGGCCAGCTTCGAGCTGACCCAGAAGGCCTGGATGGCGGGGCTGCCGCTGCTGGCCGCGGTGTCCGCCCCGAGCACCCTCGCCGTCGAACTGGCCGACGAGGCGGGGATGACACTTGTCGGTTTCCTGCGTGGTCGGACGATGAACGTCTACGCCGGGCCGCACCGGATCACTGTGGAGCAGCCGGCCTGACGCTCAGCGGTCGAGCAGGTCGAACAGGCCGAGCCGGACGGCGGCGTCGCGGGCGATCAGGAAGCCGGCGATGCCGAGGATCCAGCCCAACGCGCTGCCCGCCTTGTTCACGATCCAGTTGTTGAGCCGGGCGAGCACAGGCTCGACCAGTGCCGGGCGAGCCACCCTGGCACCCAGCAGGAGCATCGCCGGCAACACCATGACCAGGCAGTATCCGGCGAGCAACGCCACCACTGTCGCCGAACCGACCCCGGAGGTGGCCAACAGACCCACTGCCCCGAGGTACGGAAGCATGGTCGCCACCTCGGCGAGCGCGGCGAGCAACGCGAGCCCGACCAGCCATCGGACCGAGGAGTCGCCGGCGGTCGCCCGGTCCCGCCAGCGCAGCACACCACCGGTACGCGGACGCCGTTTGCCGTCGTAGCGGAAGCTGAGCACCAGCATGCCGACGCCCAGGACGAGTTGCGCCCAGAGCACAGCCCGGTTGTCCAGCGCACCGCCCAGCGCGTCCGCGAGCGTGCTGCCACCGAAGACCAGCAGCAGCCCCACCCCCAGGTAGAACACCGCGATCGTGGCGAGGTAGCCCAGGATCCGTCGGGCGTTGACCGGCCCGGGGGCGAGCAGCAGCCAGACCGGGATGAACAGGGTGCCGATGCTGGTGCTGTCGATCAGCGCCAGCCCGGCCAGCGACAGCAGCAATTCGGGAGTCACGAGATCATTCTCCGGGGGCGATAAGCCCGCCGCGTCGGCCGTGGACAGGAACAACGCGTACATCCTTCGACGGAGGTCGCCGCTGGACGGGGCGCTGCGAAAGCCGCGCCGTCCACCCGCCCGTCAGGCCAGGTCGAGGATGCTCCACTTGGTCGGTAGGACCTTCGCAGCCACCTCGGGCTGCGCTGTCGCGTAGTGCGCCTCGTGAATGAGTGCCGCGCGGGCGGCATGGCCGAACGAGACGTCGCCGCCCACGACGCGGGCCAGCATGCCGGTGTCTCGTACGTCCTCGGCGTCGAGCGGCAGCAGGCAGATCATCGGGGCCGTCATCATCAGGGCCAGTAGCGCGGCATCGATCTCGTCGCTGACGCTCGCGAAGGCGACCGCCAGACAGGTCGCCGGGACAGCCACCTGCCGACCTTCATCGGCCACCTCCAGCATCAACTCCCCCACCGAGACGTTGCCCTCGATGTAGGCCGCCAACGCCGACGCGTCGAAGACGGCCGCGATCTGACCGTTCATCCGGCGCCTCCCAACATCCGGCGGCCCTCGGCGAGCGCTTCCGCCGGGATGGGTGTGGAGAGCCGCTCGCGCCACCGCGCCCTGCCCGCCTCGGTCGCCTCGATGCCGGCCCGCCGCAGCACCTCGTCGAGGTGTACGCGCGCCATCTGGACCCGGACCGCCGCGGTGATCGCGGCCGAGACGTTGGGCTGCTGGTCGAGCCACTGTGCGACGTCGTCGGGGAGGCTCACGGAACGCTTCACAGTCATGTCCGGCAGCCTACCAATTCTGGTAGCACCGGCGGTGTTACCGGGCCCGTCAACGGCGACCACGGCGGCTCCGCCGGCGCGGGCGGATCACTCCCGGCATGCCGACCGACGGCCAGCCGTCCAGCTCGGACGGGGGCACGCCGCGCCGGAGAAGGTCGTCCAACAACACGGCGAGTGAGTAGTCCGGGTGCAGGCTCAGCGTGCGTTCGAGCGCGACCGCCGCCAGCGCCCCCTGCCCCGCGCGCCAGGCCGCGAAGGCCAGCAGAGCCCCCGGCGCGGCAACCAACTCCGGTTCGGCCCGGCGCAGTACGTCGGTCCAGAGGGCGATGTCCCGGTCCCGACCGTCGGTGCGTTCCCAGGCGTGATCGCGGACCGGAAGGTGGGTCATCAGCAGGCTCAACCAGGCCACCTCGTCGTCGTCGAGCCGCTCGTCGCGCCGCTGCCGGCGCTGGGCCTCGCGAACCGCCGCCACCCCGGCCGAGCGCAGAGCCCGCCCGCCGAGCAGGTCGCTCTCGGGTGCCTGCTCGATCAGCTCGGCCATTCGCACCTCGGCGCGGGCGGTGGCCGTGCGTATTGCCTCCCGGGCCGACCCGTCGACCGGTGCCACCTGCGCCACGAGCGCGGCCCGATCGGACAGGGCGACCTGGCCCGCGAAGACCGCCGAGGCGGTCACCGGGTTGGCGCTCGGGTCGTAGCGCCGACCCTCGGGCGGGCAGCAGTCGGGCTCGACGCAGAGGTAGGACCACCACCTCCCCTCGGTCACCCGCAACACGTCGAGCACCTCCGTCCCGCCGGCGGCCAGTGCGACACGCACCGCGTCCACCGCCGGGGTGACCCGGTCCGGTGGTCCGTAACCGATCACCGTGGCGGACTCCGCACCCTGCCTGCGGATCACGCCGGCCAGATGCCGCGCCCGCTCGACAGGATCGGTCGACGGGTCGGGCAGGTCGGCGCGTGCGGCGAAGATGATCTGCCGGCCGAGCAACGCCACGGCGACCACGCTCTCGGTGGGATGGAAGCCGAGCAGGTACGGCACCGCGGCGATCAGGTCGGCGGGGGAGCGGACGGTGAGCTGGGGGCGTTCGGTCGAGGTCATGCCGGTAGCGTGCGGCGGTCCGGTCCGGCGTCGCCGCCCCTGTGGACGACACGCGGCTTATCCACAGTTACTCAGCGTATTTTCCCTGCTCGGGCCACATCCATGAGTGCCGCAGGAGAGTCGATGTCCCTCGGGCGGGGCCGCAGTGTCGTGGGGAGCGGTTACCGTGCGCTGATGGACCTCGCGTACCTACGCGCGCACCCGGCACACCTGCCGACCTTCCGGACCCACCAGCGCATCCGGGAGACGCCGGTCGCCGGTGGAAACATCTGTGCCGCCGCCCGGCTCACCCTGGACGACGGTCACTCCGTCTTCGCCAAGTCCTGGCCTGAGAAGGCCGATCGGACGGCACCGGAGGGCTTCTTCGCCGCCGAGGCCGCCGGGTTGCGGTGGCTGCGGGAGGCCGGGGCGGTCGCCGTACCCGAGGTGATCGTGGCTCTGCCGAGCCTGCTGGCGCTCGACTGGGTGGAGCCCGGCGAACCGACGCCGGAGGCCGCGGAACGCTTCGGCCGGGAGCTGGCCGACCTGCACCGGGCGGGGTCGGCCAGCTTCGGTGCGCCCTGGCCAGGCTTCATCGGTTCACTCCCACAGGACAACACCCCCACCGACGGGCCCTGGTCGACGTGGTTCGCCGAGCGACGGCTCCTCCCCTATCTGCGAGGCTCAGTCGACGGGGGTGCGCTGACCAGCGCCGACGTCGCACTGGTCGAGCGGGTGATCGATCGGGTCGGCGAGTTCGGCGGCGACGAGCCGCCCGCGCGCGTCCACGGCGACCTGTGGCCGGGCAACGTGCTGTGGGGGGCCGACCACCGGGTCTGGCTCGTCGATCCGGCAGCGCACGGCGGGCACCGGGAGACAGATCTCGCCCAACTCGCGCTCTTCGGCGGCATCCCTCACCTGGATCGGGCGCTCGCCGCCTACCAGGAGGCCTGGCCGTTGCCGGACAACTGGCAGGCTCGGCTACCAGTCCACCAACTGCATCTGCTGCTCGTGCACACCGCGCTGTTCGGCGGCAGCTACCGAGATGCGGTGGTCCAGACCGCCCGTGCCGCCCTGGGCCGGGCCGAGCGCGCTACGGTCGACAGGTGAGCGACGCCCCGGGGACCGACGGGGTCCTCGTCGACCGGTACGGCCGCGTCGCCCGGGACCTGCGCGTGTCCCTCACCGACAAGTGCAACCTGCGCTGCACCTACTGCATGCCTGCCGAAGGTCTGCCCTGGCTGGCCGGCCCCGAGTTGCTGACCGACGAGGAGATCGTCCAGCTGGTCCGGGTGGCCGTCGAGCGGCTCGGCGTGACCGAGGTGCGGTTCACCGGCGGTGAGCCGCTGATCCGACAGGGGCTGGTCGGCATCGTGACCGCGGTCGCCGCGTTGCAGCCCCGCCCCCGGGTCTCGTTGACCACCAACGGCATCGGTCTGGACCGGCTGGCCCCGGCGCTGCGGGCGGCCGGCCTGGACCGGGTGAACGTCTCACTGGACACCCTGGACCCGGGCCGGTTCGACCGGCTCACCCGCCGGCCCCGCCTCGACGCGGTGTTGGCCGGGCTCGCCGGGGCGAAGGCCGCCGGGCTCAACCCCGTGAAGATCAACTCCGTGTTGATGCGCGGTGTCAACGAGGACGAGGCACCGGCCCTGCTGCGCTTCGCTCTCGACCACGACTACCAACTGCGGATCATCGAGCAGATGCCGTTGGACGCCCAGCACGGCTGGGACCGCAGCACGATGGTGACGGCCGAGGAGATCCTGACCTCCCTGCGTACCGCCTTCGACCTCAGCGCCGACCCGGCCGAGCGCGGCGCGGCACCGGCGGAGACCTGGTTGGTCGACGGCGGCCCCGCCCGGGTCGGTGTGATCGCCAGCGTCACCCGCCCCTTCTGCGGGGACTGCGACCGCACCCGGCTGACCGCCGACGGCCAGGTCCGCGCCTGCCTCTTCGCGACCGAGGAGTCCGACCTGCGCGCCGCGCTGCGCGGCGGCGCGGACGACGACGAGTTGGCCCGGCGCTGGCGCGCCGCGATGTGGGGCAAGCGTGCCGGGCACGGCATCGACGATCCCACCTTCCTGCAGCCGACCCGGCCGATGTCAGCGATCGGGGGCTGAGACGTGGACCCGACGCACCTGACCGTCCGCTATTTCGCGGGTGCCCGGGCCGCCGCAGGGCGCACCGAGGAGGTCCTGCCCGCCGGCCGATCGCTCGACGACCTCAGCGTCGAGTTGACCCAGCGTCACGGCGACCGGCTCGCCGCAGTGCTGCGGGTGGCGAGTTTTCTGGTGGACGGCGTGACCTGTCATGATCGTCGGGCACCCCTGCCGGCCGGGGCCACGATCGACGTCCTGCCCCCGTTCGCGGGCGGCTGAGGGAGGCGCACGCATGTTGGCGGTTCTGGGGTTCGTGGCCGTCCTGGCTCTGATCACCGGCCTCATCCACCTCTACCTGTGGAAGCGGCTGGTTCGCGACACCACCACCCCGGGCCGTTGGCGACGGATCGGCGGGGTCACCGCCCTGGTGCTGGCGCTGCTCGTGCCGGCAACCATGGCCGGTACGCAGGCCGGGCTCTACTGGCTCGCCTGGCCGGGCTACCTGTGGCTCGCGCTGATGTTCTACCTGCTCGTGGTGCTGATCGTGCTCGAGGTGCCGATGCTGGTCACCCGGCTGGTGCTGCGCCGCCGGGTGATCGCCGCGGAGCCGACCGCCGCGGCACCCGAGCCGGTGCTGGTCGGTGCCGCCGGGCCCACCGAGCCGCCGGCCGCCGGCGCCGTCGCGGCACCGGACCACGACCCGGCCCGCCGGCTCCTGCTGGCCCGTAGCGCGGCCATCTTCGCCGGCCTCACCGCCACCGCCACCGTGGGGTACGGCGTCCGCACCGCCCTCGACCCACCACGCCTCGACCGGGTGCAGATCCCGCTCGCCAAGCTTCCCCGCAGCATGGACGGCCTGCGGATCGCGACCGTCTCCGACATCCACCTCGGCCCCCTGCGCGGCCGGGCACACACCGAGCGGATCGTGGCCGCGATCAACCGGCTCGACGCGGACCTGGTCGCGGTCGTCGGCGACCTGGTCGACGGCTCGGTCGCCGAACTCGGCTCGGCCGCAGCGCCGCTTCGCGACCTGCGCTCCCGGTACGGCAACTTCTTCGTCACCGGCAACCACGAGTACTACTCCGGCGTGGAGGAGTGGGTCCAGGAGGTCGACCGGCTCGGCCTCCGGGTCCTGCAGAACCGCCGCCAGGAGATTCAGGCCCGGGGCGGCGTGCTCGACGTGGCCGGCGTGAACGACCTGGACGCGACAGGCGGCAGCGGTCTGGCGGCCGGGCCGGACTTCGCCGCCGCCCTCGGTGACCGTGACCCGAGCCGCCCGGTGGTGCTGCTCGCCCACCAGCCGTTGGCCGCGGTGGAGGCGGCCACGTACGGCGTCGACCTGCAACTGTCCGGGCACACCCACGGTGGTCAGATGGTGCCGTTCAACCTGGCCGTCCGGCTGGAGCAGCCGGTGGTCAGCGGCCTCGGCGAGGTCGACGGCACCAAGGTGTACGTGACCAACGGCGCCGGCTTCTGGGGGCCGCCGGTCCGGGTCGGAGCCGAGCCGCAGATCAGTCTGGTCGAGTTGCGCTCGGCATAGCGGATGTCACGTCCGCGCGTGGCGGCAGGCAGCCGGCGCGGCGGGCGTGACAGGATGCGGCGTGCCTCCGTTCAGCGCCGTACCCCCCGGTGGCCTACCGCCATTCGTCGCGGACCTGCACATCCATTCGAAATACTCGCGCGCGTGCAGCCGCGACCTCACCACGCCGAATCTCGCGTGGTGGGCCCGTCGTAAGGGCATCGGTCTGCTCGGCACCGGCGACTTCACCCATCCCGCCTGGTACGACCACCTGCGGGAAACCCTGCGGCCCGCCGAGCCGGGGCTGTACCGGCTCGACGCCGACGCGGAACGGGACGTCGCCCGCCGGCTGCCTCCCCGACTGGCGAGCGCTGCGGAAGCGGACCCGGTCCGGTTCATGCTGAGCGTGGAGATCTCCACCATCTACAAGCGGGACGACCGGACCCGCAAGGTGCACCACCTGATCTACCTGCCCGACCTGGACGCGGTAGCGCGGTTCAACACCGCGCTCGGCCGGATCGGCAACCTCGGTTCGGACGGTCGGCCGATCCTCGGCCTGGACTCCCGTGACCTGCTGGAGATCACCCTGGAGGCCAGCTCGGACGGCTTCCTGGTGCCGGCGCACATCTGGACGCCGTGGTTCTCCGCGCTGGGCTCGAAGTCGGGCTTCGACGCGATCGCGGACTGCTACGCCGACCTGGCCGAGCACATCTTCGCGGTGGAGACCGGTCTCTCGTCCGACCCAGCGATGAACTGGCGGGTCGGCAGTCTGGACGGCTACCAGTTGGTGTCCAACTCGGACGCGCACTCCCCGCCGGCCCTGGGCCGGGAGGCGACGGTGCTGACCGCCGAACGCAATTACTTCGCCGTCCGGGATGCGCTGCGGACCGGTGATGGCCTGGCCGGCACCATCGAATTCTTCCCGGAGGAGGGCAAGTACCACGCGGACGGGCACCGGCTGTGCGGCGTCAACTGGTCGCCGGAGCGCACCCGCGCCGCGGGCGGTCGTTGCCCCGAATGCGGCAAACCCCTCACCGTGGGCGTCCTCAGCCGGATCGAGGAGCTGGCCGACCGCCCGGAGGGGCACCGGCCGGCGGACGCCCGGGACGTCACCCACCTGGTGCCGCTGGCCGAGATCCTCGGTGAGATCAACAAGGTGGGCGCCCGGTCGAAGAAGGTCGAGGGGCGACTCAACGAGTTGGTGGCGACGCTCGGCCCCGAGCTGGAGATCCTGACCACCACGCCGCTCACCGACATCGCCCAGACGGGCGGGGAACTCCTCGCGGAGGGCATCGGACGGTTGCGGCGGGGCGAGGTACGTCGGGTGCCGGGCTACGACGGCGAGTACGGGGTGATCACGCTCTTCGACCCGGCGGAGTTGGGCGCTCACGCGGGCACGGCACAGGAGACGCTGTTCGACGTACCCGTGCCGGCGCAGCGACGTCCCTCGGAGCCGACGGCCCGCGCGACGGCCAAGCGCCCGGCGGCGGCCAAGGCTGAGCCGAAGCGCAAGCCGACCCCGCCGCCCGCGCCACCGATCGCGCCGCCGCCGTCACCGCACGAGCCGTTCGAGCCGATGCTGTCCGGCATGGAGGAGGTCGGCACCGGTCTGCTGGACCGGCTCGACGCGATGCAGCGGGTGGCCGCCTCCGCACCCGGCGGGCCGCTGCTCATCGTCGCCGGCCCGGGCACCGGCAAGACGCGGACTCTCACGCACCGGATCGCGTACCTCTGCGCGGAGCTGAACGTCTTCCCGGAGCACTGTCTGGCGATCACGTTCACCCGTCGCGCCGCCGAGGAGCTGCGGCACCGCCTCGACGGCCTGCTCGGCCCGGTCGCCGAGGACGTCACAGTCGGCACGTTCCACGCGCTGGGGTTGACCATCCTTCGGGAGAACGCCGCAGCCGTGGGCCTGCCGAGCGACTTCCGGATCGCCGACGACGCCGAGCGGGCGGCGGCGCGGGTGGAGGCCGGCGACGACAGTGCCAGCTACACGGCGCTGCTGCGCAAGCAGGACCTGGTCGACCTGGACGAGCTGGTGAGCCTGCCGGTGGAGTTGTTGCGGGCCGATCGTGGGCTGGTGCAGCGCTACCGGGACCGCTGGCGGTGGATCTTCGTCGACGAGTACCAGGACGTCGACGAGACGCAGTACGAGCTGCTGCGGCTGCTCAGCCCGGCGGACGGCAACCTCTGCGCGATCGGTGACCCGGACCAGGCGATCTACTCGTTCCGGGGTGCCGACGTCGGCTACTTCCTGCGCTTCTCCGAGGACTTCACGGACGCCCGGCTGGTCCGACTCAACCGCAACTACCGCTCGTCCGCGCCGATCCTGGCTACCGCCGTGCAGGCCATCGCGCCGTCGTCGCTGGTTCGTGGCCGGCGACTGGACCCTGCCCGGCTCGATCCGGAGGCTCCGCTGGTCGGCCGTTACCCCGCGGCCTCCGTCGCCGAGGAGACCGACTTCGTGGTCCGTACCGTCGATGAACTGGTCGGCGGGCTGTCCCACCGCTCGCTGGACTCGGGCCGGATCGACGGCCGCTCCACGACGTTGTCGTTCTCCGACATCGCCGTGCTGTACCGCACCGACGCGCAGGCCGCACCCGTCGTGGACGCCCTGACCCGGGCCAACATCCCGGTGCAGAAGCGGTCCCACGATCGGCTGCGGGACCGGCCCGGGGTGGCGGCCATCGCCCGCGAGTTGCGGCACGCCGACGGGCTGGCCGGCCCGCTGGCGGCCCGGGTGCGACTGGCCGGTCAGGTGGTCGCGGAGCGGTTCGCCGTGCCCACCCTCGACGGCGTCGGCGGCGCGGTCCGTCCCGAGGACGTCCGCTCAGCCGTGGACCTGCTGACCCCGCTGGCCCGCCGCTGTGGGGACGACCTGGAGACGTTCCTGTCGCAGTTGGCGACCGGCGCGGAGGTGGACGCGCTCGACCCGCGCGCGGAGGCGGTCACGCTGCTCACCCTGCACGCCGCCAAGGGCCTGGAGTTCCCGGTGGTCTTCCTGATCGGTGTCGAGGACGGGTTGCTGCCGCTGCGGTGGCCCGGCTCGACGCCCGACGAGGAAGCGATCGCCGAGGAGCGCCGGCTCTTCTTCGTCGGCCTCACCCGCGCCCAGGACCGGCTCTACGTCAGTCATGCCGCCCGCCGTACCCGTCATGGGGTGGAGCGTGACTGCGTTCCGTCGCCGTTCCTCGGTGTCATCGATCCCGGCCTGTTCGAGCGGTTCGGTGAGACGGAGCCACGCCGTCCCAAGGACCGTCAGCTCCGCCTGATCTGACTGTGTGGGCGGCTTTCAGCCAAGGAGGACGGCCAGCCAGGCGCCGGCGAGCAGGGCCGGCCCGAGTGGCAGCAGGGTGTCCCGGCGGACCCGTCGCGCGGCGAGCAGACCGACCACCAGCGTGCCGTGGAGCAGGTGCGGCAGGAGCAGCCCGACGAGCAGGACGTCCCGACCCAGCCAGCCGAGCGGCAGACCGAGGGCGGCAGCGAGTTTCACGTCTCCGAAGCCCAGTCGGGAGCCGGGGAGCAGGGCCAGCAGCACGTGCGCCGCACCCGCTACCGTCGCGCCGGTCAACGCGCCGAGCAGTCGGGCCGGCTCGTCGGCCAGCAGCGCCGTGGCGGTCAGGCCGGCGAGGGCCAGCAGCCCGGCGGCGAGGACCAGCGGATCGGGCAGACGCAGACAGGCCAGGTCGACCCGGGCCAGCACCAGCCCCACCGCCGCCACCATGAGGAAGACCGGCAACGCGGGATCGTCGCCCTGGGCGACGACGAGCCCGCCGAACACCGCAGCCGACACCATAGGGCTGAGCCAGACCCAGGCACCACGTCGAGGCCGCGGCCGGACCTGCGGGTCGGTGAAGCGCAGAGCCAGCGGGGGTACGACGACACCGACCAGCCCGCCGAGCAACGCCACCCCGACCAGAGCAGCGGCCGACATGGCCCGGAGGCTACCGGCGCGCGCTCACCGGCGGGGTCCCCGATCGTGATCCCGCGCGCTCGCCCGGCGCGGCCGTTCCGTGCTCACCACCAGTGCGACACCGGCCACGATGACCGCGCCGCCGAGCAGCACCTGCGGGGTGATCGGCTCGGCGACCAGCAGCGCACCGAGCGCCACCGCGACCGCCGGGTTGACGTAGGCGTACGTCGACACCAACGAGATGGGCGCGTTGTGCAGCAGCCAGACGTACGCGGTGAAGGCCACCAGTGAGCCGGCCACCATGAGGTAGCCCAGCGCCAGCCAGGAGCGGGTGCTGACCTGCGCCGGGTGGAAGTCGCTCAGCTCGCCCCGGCCGGCGGAGACGGCGGCCAGCACCAGGGCGCCGGCCAGCATCTCGTACACCGTCGCGACGAACGGGTCGGTGGGCATCCGGATGCGTCCGGACAGGAACGACCCGACCGACCAGGAGGTCGCCGCCGCCACCACTGTCAACGCCCCCACCAGCGGCACCGCGTCCGAGTTGCCGGCGGGCAGCACCAGCAGGACCAGGCCGGCGAAGCCCACTGTGACCCCGGCGAACGTCCAGAGCGGCGGCCGGTCGCCGCTGGCGGAGCGCAACAGCACCACCAGCAAAGGCACTGTCGCCACCAGCAGCGCGGCGATGCCGGAGGGCAGCGCCACCCCGGGTGGCCCGGACTCGGCGAGCACCACCAGGCCGTTGCCGCCGGCGAGCAGGAGTACGCCGACCAGCGCGGCCGAGCCGAGTTGCCGGCGGTCGACCCGCAGCGCGCCAGGCCCTCGGCGCAGCCGCAGCACCGCCGCCAGGATCAGACCGGCCACCGCGAACCGCAGGGCGGCCGACAACAGTGGCGGCAGCGTCTCCACCGTGATCCGGATGGCCAGATAGGTGGATCCCCAGAGCAGGTAGACCACGATCAACGCGGTCCAGATCAGTGTCGGTGTGGCGCCTGCGCGGCGGCCGGCGAGGGCTGCGGCGCTCGGTGGAGGTGAGCTCATCAGTGGACCACGCTACGGTGACGTCGGAGTCGGCGTCGCGTGTTGGTGGCCGGCCTCTCACCACACGTGCAGGAGGGCGGCATGACGAACTACGGACCACCGGGCGGCGGCGACCCGGGACCGTGGCGTGGGCAACGACCCGACGAGACGCCCGGACGGCCGATACAGCAGCCTTACCCGCCCGCGAACGAGCAGTACCCGCCGGCGGTTCCGTCGTATCCGCACGCCCCCCAGGGGAGACCCGGACCCTACGACGACCCAGGTCCCGCCTCGTACGGCAGCCCAGGTCCCGCCTCGTACGGCGGCCCAGGTCCCGCGTCCTACGGGGGCGGCTCCGAGGGGCCCTACGGGCGCGATCAGGGGTCACCGCCCTATGGCGGCTCGTACGGGGCGAACCCGGCGTACGGGCAGCCGTACCGGCCGGAGGAGACCCCGTACGGCAGCGATCCTGCTCCGGCGCCAGGCCGGCGCGGTCGGGGGCCGCTGATCGCGGTGCTGGCCGTCGTGCTGCTGGTGGTGGCCGCTGGTGGCGCCTTCTGGCTGCTACGCGGGCAGGACGACCCGGCACCGTTGGCCGCGCCGACCGATTCGCCCGTTGCCAGTGAACCGAGCGCGGACGCGGACGTGGCCGAGCCCGCCCCGAGCGGCGCCGCTCCGGAGTCGTCGGCCGACCCCCGGTTCGCCAAGGTCGGCCAGTGTGTCCGCAACGACGGTGCCGCGGGCGGCAAACCCAAGTTGCTGATCAGCGGTTGCGTCGCGAAGTCGTACGAGGTGTTGAGCCGGGTCGACGGCGCGACCAGCGGCGAGCGTGACGCCGAGGCCAAGTGCAGCAAGGTCGAGGGGTACACCAACTGGTACTTCTTCGACAGCGAGCTGGACACCCTCGACTTCGTCCTCTGCCTCAAACAACGCTGACCACCCACCCCGGGGATATGACATGACGACCTACGGACCACCGGGCTCCGACCAGCCGGACGACCGCCAGCAGCGCCCTCCCGAGGGGTCCGACGGCCCGCCACCGGTCGATCCGACAGTGCCGCAGTGGGGTCCACCGCCGCCCGCCCAGGACCCGACCCGCCAGCAGTGGGGCCCTCCGCCAAGCGGCGCGGAACCGCCCACCGCCCCGATGTGGGCACCTCCACCCACCAATCCGGAGCCCCCGACCGAACCGATGTGGGCACCCCCGCCGACCTCGGGCCCGGGTTACCCGCCGCCTTCGGGCGCAGGCCAGCCTCCTACCTCGGGCCCGGGTTACCCGCCGCCTGGGCCGTTCCCGCCGGCCGGGCCGGTGCCGGGTCAGCCGTCCGCGCCGTGGGGCCAGCCGCCTCCGGGCGGCTTCGGTATGGCGCCCGGCGCGCCGGTGAAGAACAACGGCCGCAAGATCGCCCTCATCATCGCGCTGGTGGTGCTGCTCCTGCTCTGCCCATGCCTTGGCCTGGCCGGCTGGGCGATCTGGAGGGTCGCGGACGCCAGCAACGACGTCGAGCCCAAGCCGTCGGTGACCATGCCGGTACGTCCGCCCGTCCTGCCCAGCGCGGCACCGACGCCGGCCCTGCCGAGTCCCGACCCGGACGAGGAGTTCGCCCGGGGCGACTGCGTGGTGAACGAGGGCACCGAGGAGGATGCGGAGCTGCGCAAGGTGCCGTGTGGCCCGAACACGTACCAGGTACTGCTGCGGATTCCGGCGACCACCGACGGGGACCGGTGCGAGACGCTCGCGCCGCAGGCGACAGCGAACTACGTGCACGACAACTCGATCGACCTGTTCGACTACGTCCTCTGCCTGAAGGAACGCTAGCCGCCGCTTGGCAAAACTAGGGATGTCTAGCGTGGACGCTAGACATCCCTAGTTTTGTCTCGACGGTCTCGACACGCCGGTAGCCCCATCTATCCATGTCTAGCCCCGCAGCTAGATGGCCCGATACTCTCCAATGCGTGGATCCGGTCCGCAACCCGTACGCGCCGGGCGCCGGTCAGCGTCCGCCCGAACTCGCCGGGCGGGGGCGGGAGCTGGACGTCTTCGACATCGTGCTGGAACGCATCGCACGAGGTCGCCCCGAGCGCAGCCTGATGCTCACCGGGCTGCGGGGCGTCGGCAAGACGGTCCTGCTCAACACCCTCCGGTCCCAGGCGATCAACCACCTCTGGGGCAGCGGCAAGATCGAGGCAAGGCCGGACCAGTCGTTGCGTCGGCCGGTCGCCGCCGCCC
>NZ_JBSFBM010000017.1:0-38870 GCF_053592955.1 Micromonospora sp. NPDC002411
AGCTCGATGATCGCCATCGGAGCGTTGTCACCCTTGCGCGGACCGGTCTTCACGATCCGGGTGTAACCGCCGGGGCGGTTGGAGTACCGGGGCGCCGACGTGCTCGCCACCGACACCTGGACCTCGATGGGTCAGGAGTCCGACGGGCTGGACCGGATCACGCCGTTCCTGCCGTACCAGGTCAACAAGGAGCTGCTCGGCCAGGCCGCGCCGGACGCGATAGTGCTGCACTGCCTGCCCGCGCACCGCGGCGAGGAGATCACCGACGAGGTGCTCGACGGCCCGCAGAGCGCGGTCTTCGACCAGGCGGAGAACCGGCTGCACGCGCAGAAGGCACTGCTGACGTTCCTGCTGGACACGGCGACCGGGGAGTCCCGATGACCGCCCCGTTGACCCGCGCGGCCCGACACGCCCGCATCGTGGAGCTGATCCGCGACAAGGCCATCCGGTCCCAGACCGAGTTGGCCGACCTGCTTGCCGCCGACGGTGTCGGTGTCACCCAGGCCACCCTCTCGCGGGACCTCGAAGAGTTGGGCGCGGTCAAGGTGCGCGGCGGCGACGGTCCGGCCGTCTACCTGATCCCCGAGGACGGCAAACGTCCGCTGCGCGACGCCGAGGCAGCGCCGGCCCGGCTGATGCGGCTGCTGCACGAGCTGCTCAACGGCGTCGACTCCAGCGGCAACATCGCCGTGCTGCGTACCCCGCCGGGCGCAGCCCAGTACCTGGCCAGCGCGTTGGACCGGGCGGGTCTGCCGGAGATCGTCGGCACGATCGCCGGCGACGACACCATCCTCGTCGTGGCCCGCGAGGACGTCGGTGGGGCGGCGCTCGGTGAGAAGCTCGCCGGCTGGGCCCGACGGGACGACAGCGTCGAAGGGAACACCACGTCATGAGCGAGCGGGTCGTCCTCGCGTACTCCGGAGGGTTGGACACGTCCGTCGCCATTCCGTACCTGGCCGAGCAGACCGGCGCCGAGGTGATCGCGGTCGCGGTCGACGTCGGTCAGGGTGGGGAGGACCTGGGCGCGATCCGGCAGCGTGCGCTGGACTGTGGCGCCGTCGAGGCGGAGGTGGTCGACGCGCGGGACGAGTTCGCCGCCGAGTACTGCCTGCCGGCGATCCGGGCCAACGCCCTCTACATGGACCGCTACCCGCTGGTGTCGGCGTTGTCCCGGCCGCTGATCGTGAAGCACCTGGTGGCGGCGGCACGTGCGCACGGCGGCACGATCGTGTCGCACGGCTGCACCGGCAAGGGCAACGACCAGGTCCGCTTCGAGGTGGGCCTGAACGCGCTCGCTCCCGACCTGAGGATCATCGCGCCGGCTCGGGACTTCGCCTGGAGCCGGGACAAGGCGATCGCCTTCGCCGAGGAGCGCGGGCTGCCGATCGACGTGTCGGCCCGGTCCCCGTACTCGATCGACCAGAACCTGTGGGGTCGCGCCGTGGAGACCGGGTTCCTGGAGGACATCTGGAACGCCCCGGTGGAAGGCCTCTACTCGTACACCGCCGACCCGGCGCAGGAGCGCGACGCCGACGAAGTCGTGATCACGTTCGACGCCGGCGTGCCGGTGGCGATCGACGGTGAGACGGTCACCCCGTACCAGGCGATCCTTGAGCTCAACCGGCGTGCCGGCGACCACGGCGTGGGCCGGCTCGACATGGTCGAGGACCGCCTCGTGGGCATCAAGAGCCGCGAGGTGTACGAGGCGCCCGGCGCGATCGCGTTGATCACCGCCCACCAGGAGTTGGAAGCGGTGACAGTGGAGCGGGATCTGGCCCGGTTCAAGAAGAGCGTCGACCAGCGCTGGGGCGAACTCGTCTACGACGGCCTGTGGTTCTCACCCCTGAAGGAGTCGTTGGACGCGTTCATCGACGACGCGCAGCGACACGTGAGCGGTGAGGTGCGGATGACCCTGCACGGGGGCCGGGCCACCGTCACCGGCCGGCGCTCCGAGGCGAGCCTCTACGACTTCGGGATGGCCACCTACGACACCGGCGACACCTTCGACCAGTCACTGGCCAAGGGCTTCGTGCAGTTGTGGGGGCTGCCGAGTCGGATGGCCGCCGCACGGGACGCCCGGCTGGGCGGTGGCGCGCAGTGACATGTGCGAGCGCGAGCGGTGAGCGAGCGCAGCGAGTAGGCCCCGCAGTCGCGACCGAAAGGCAAGCCGAGAAATGATGGGCGACGTGGACGACAAGAGCCTGACCGAGAACAGCGCAGCCACCAACCGGACGAGCCTGTGGGGTGGCCGGTTCGCCGGCGGTCCCGCCGAGGCGCTCGCCCGACTGTCGGTGAGCGTGCAGTTCGACTGGCGCCTGGCCCCGTACGACATCGCCGGTTCCCGGGCGCACGCCCGGGTCCTCGCCGGCGCCGGCCTGCTCGACCCGGAGGAGCTGGGTCGGATCCTGGCCGCGTTGGACGACCTGGAGGCCGCCTGCGCCTCCGGGACGTTCCGCCCCACCATCGACGACGAGGACGTGCACACCGCGCTGGAGCGGGGTCTGCTGGAGCGCCTCGGTAGCCTCGGCGGCAAGCTGCGGGCCGGCCGGTCCCGCAACGACCAGGTCGCCACCGACCTGCGGCTCTACCTGCGTGATCACGCCCGGGGTGTGGCCAGCCGCCTCGTCGAGCTGGCCGAGGCGTTGGTCGAGCAGGCCGAACGGCACATCGACACCGCCGCGCCCGGCATGACCCACCTCCAGCACGCCCAGCCGGTCACCTTCGGGCACTGGTTGCTCGCCCACGTGCAGCCGTTGCTGCGGGACCTGGAGCGGCTGCGCGACTGGGACCACCGGGCGGCCGTCAGCCCGCTCGGCGCGGGCGCCCTCGCCGGTTCCGGGCTGCCCCTGGACCCGGTGGCCGTGGCCAAGGAGCTGGGCTTCCGTACGTCGTTCGCGAACTCGATGGACGCGGTCGCCGACCGGGACTTCGTCGCCGAGTTCCTCTTCACCACCGCCATGATCGGGGTGCACCTGTCCCGGCTCGGCGAGGAGGTGGTGCTCTGGACGTCGCACGAGTTCGGCTGGGTGGAGCTGGACGACTCGTTCGCCACCGGTTCGTCGATCATGCCGCAGAAGAAGAACGCGGACATCGCCGAGCTGGCGCGCGGCAAGTCCGGGCGGCTGGTCGGTGGGCTGGTGACCGTCCTGACCATGCTCAAGGGCCTGCCGATGACCTACGACCGGGACATGCAGGAGGACAAGGAGCCGGCGTTCGACGCCGTGGACACCCTTGAGCTGCTGCTGCCGGCCCTGGCGGGAATGATCTCCACGATGTCGGTCCGGGTGGACCGTCTCGTCGCCGCCGCGCCGGTCGGGTTCTCCCTGGCCACCGAGGTCGCCGACTGGCTGGTCCGGCGCAACGTGCCGTTCCGTGACGCGCACGAGATCACCGGCCGGTTGGTGGCGCTCTGCGCGGCCCGCGAGTGCGAGCTGGAGGACGTCTCGGACGAGGACCTGGCCGCGATCAGCGGGCACCTCGACCCGTCGGTGCGCGACGTGCTCTCGGTTCGTTCGGCCCTCGCGGCCCGTACCACTCCCGGCTCCACCGGCCCTGGCCCGGTCGCCGACCAGCTCGCCTCCGCCGCCGACCGGCTGGCCGGCTGGCGGGAGTGGGCCACCGAGTCGGTCGTACCGCGCTGACCTCGCCGCGGCGTCGGCGCGTTCCGCCGGCGCCGCGGTCGGTTCAGACCGTCGGGCGCTCCCGCTTCGGGAGCTTGGCAACCACCATCTCGTACGACCCGTCGACCGCCTCGGTCAGCTCCTCGGCGTCGATCCCGCCGGTCAGGCGCAGCGTGTTCCACCCGGACCGGCCGATGTAGGCCATCACCCTGGCGTCGTCCGGGTGCCGGTGCAGCCACTCGTCGGCCACCTCGCGGGTCGGCCCGCACTTGACGCCGACCGTCGGCTCACCCGCACCGTTGCCGAGGAACGCGAAGATCCGGCTGCCGACCTTCACCACCTCGTCGCCCTCCCACGGCTGGTCCAGCCACGCTCCCGGCTTGGCCAGGCAGTACGCCAGCATGTCCGCGCGCTCCATGGGTGCCCTCCTCGTCGTTGGCCCAGTCTGCCCGCCCGGCCGCCGCTCGGCACGGTCGTCCCGTCTCGTCGATCATGGAAGTGTGGTGCCTGAGTTGGCACCCCATGGTGGTTTTGTCCCCACCACAACTCCATGATCGACCAGGCGGGACGGTCAGGAAGTCGGCTCGGCGGAGCGGGCGGCGACCCGTTCGTAGCGCTGCCGGGCCGCCTGCGCGCTGCCCAGGCCCAGCCCGTACGCGATCGCCTGCCAGGTCAAGCCCCGATCGCGGGCCAGCGTCATCAACCCGGCCTCCAGGGCGTCCAGTTCGGCGCGCACGTGCGGCAGCAGGGTCAGCGCGGCGGTGAGGTCGGCGGTGTCGACCGGTTCCTCGGTGGGCTCGCGCTCGGCCCCACCGGCGGCGAGCGCGGTGATCAGGGCCACCGCCTCCCAGGGGTCCAGCACGTAGGGGTGGGCCCAGCGTCCGCGCTGGCTGTCGGTGCCGGCGTGCCGTTCGCTGATCCGCTGGAGTGCCTCGTGGGTGCGGTGGGCACGGACGCGGGCCGGGTGGGGCGCGGTGAACGGATCGTCGATCGTCATATTCCGAGCACACACCATCAACGCACCGTTGTCAACATTCTGTTGAACCGTGGGTGGGGTCGGTTTGCCGATCTCCGTCACCCGGAGTTTCCTGGTCCGGTGGACTACTCCCCGCTGCATGCCCCCGCCGCTCAGATACCCGAGACGGCGCGGTCGCTCCTCGGCTGGGAGCTCACGGCCGGCCCTGTCCGGGTCCGGCTGACCGAGGTCGAGGCGTACGCGGGCACGGGGGAGGACCCGGCCTCACACGCCCACCGCGGCCCCACCCCGCGCACCGCTGTCATGTTCGGCCCGGCCGGATACGCCTACACCTACTTCGTGTTCGGCATGCACTGGTGTCTGAACGTCGTGTGTGGCGCCGAGGGAGAGGCGGCGGCCGTCCTGCTGCGCGCGGGTGAGGTCGTCGACGGAGTGGACGTCGCCCGCGAACGCCGGGGCGACGTGGCCGATCGTGATCTCGCCCGCGGGCCCGCCCGGCTGGTCGTCGCGCTCGGTATCAACGCGGCGGCCAACGGCACGTCCATGATCGACGGCAGTGGCCCGCTGCTGTTGACGCCGCCGAAGCGCCCGCTCGCCAGGTCGGCCATCTCGGCCGGACCCCGGGTCGGGGTGGCCGCCGCCCACGATGTTCCCTGGCGCTTCTGGATCACCGGCGACCCCACCGTCAGTAGCTACCGGCGGCACGTTCCCCGCCGTCGGGCCGCGAGGACGGCCGAGGTATAGCCCCGGTCGAGCCAGAACTCGGACACCGCCTCCACGGCCACTGGGATAGGTTCCGCCCGGAGGTGCGGAGTGAGTTTCCGGCTGGCGGCGTACGCCGTGTGCATCAAGGACGAGCGGGTGCTGCTCGCGCACTACGTGAGACCGACCGGCGAGATGCACTGGACCCTGCCCGGCGGCAAGGTCGAGCAGGCGGAGGATCCGTTCGACGCGGTGATCCGGGAGGTCGCCGAGGAGACCGGTTACGAGGCGGTGGTCGAGCGACTGCTGGGCGTGGATTCGCGGGTGATTCCCGCTGCCGAGGCGCTGCGGGGTGTCGAGCACCAGAATGTCGGGATCTTCTACCGGGTCCGCGTCGTCGGCGGCGCGCTCAGGCCCGAGCCGAACGGCGAGACCGCCGAGTCGGTCTGGACGCCGCTGCCGGACGTGGCGTGCCTGCGCCGATCGGCGGTGGTCGACATCGGCCTCACCCTGGCGCGGACGCTTCCGCCGACGGGCCACGTCGGCCCCGTTGTGGTCGGGGGCCTCGTCCAGCACTGAGAACACGCGCCCGCGCGGGGGCGGCGCGTGTCCGCTGAACGTGTCGGGGGGTGTGGCCATAATCACCGCACCTGCTCACCGACGGTTCGGAGGACGTGATGGCAACACTGCTCGCGATCGGCACAGCCAAGGGGTTGTTCCTCGCCACCAGTGGCGACGACCGGCGCAGTTGGGAGATCACCGGCCCGCACTTTCCGATGACAGGTGTCTACGCGGTCGCTGTCGACACCCGTCGTCCCACCCCCCGGTTGCTCGCCGGGGTGACCAGCTCACACTTCGGGCCCAGCGTCGCCACCAGCGACGACCTCGGCGCTTCCTGGGACGAGCCCGACCAGGCGCCGGTGGCGTTCCCGAGCGACACGGGCGTCTCCCTCGGTCGGGTCTGGCAGCTGATGCCGGCAGGCCCTGACGAGCCGGACGTGGTCTGGGCCGGCACCGAGCCGTCCGCCCTGTTCAAGTCCACCGATGGTGGTCGCAGCTTCGAGCTGGTCCGGTCCCTCTGGGACCACCCGCACCGCCCGCAGTGGGAGGCCGGCTTCGGCGGTCAGGCAGTGCACACCGTGCTGCCGCACCCGCGTGACCCGGCCCGGCTGCTGGTCGCCATGTCCACCGGCGGGGTCTACCGCTCGGAGGACGCCGGGGCCAGTTGGGCGCCGGGCAACACCGGCATCCGCGCGTACTTCATGCCCGACGAGTGGCCGGAGTTCGGCCAGTGCGTGCACAAGGTCGCCCGGGACGCGGGCAACCCCGAGCGGCTGTACGCGCAGAACCACCACGGCGTCTACCGCTCCGACGACGACGGCCGCACGTGGTCCTCGATCGCCGACGGGCTGCCCAGCGACTTCGGCTTCCCGATGGTGGCCCACCCCGGCCGCGGCGGCATGGTGTGGACCTTCCCGTTGGTGGCCGACAGCGAGCGGTTCCCCACCGATCACCGGTGCCGGGTGTTCCGTTCCGCCGACGCGGGCGGCAAGTGGGAGCCGCTGTCGGTGGGGCTGCCGGAGGGTCCGTTCTACCCGGCGGTGCTGCGGGACGCGATGTGCGCCGACGACTCCACCCCGGGTGGGGTCTACTTCGGCACCCGGTCCGGGTCGGTCTTCGCCAGCCGCGACGAGGGCGACTCCTGGTCGACGGTTGGCACGCACCTGCCCGACGTGCTCTGCGTCCGCGCTGCGACGGTGTGACGTGGTCACCGTGCTGCTGCCCGGTCCGCTGCGGGGTGAGGCCGGCGGTGCCAGTCGGCTGAGCGTCGCCGCCACCGGGACCCTCCGGGCGGTCCTCGACGAGCTGGCCGCCCACCATCCGAGGCTGTCCCGCCGGATCCGTGACGAGCGGGGTGAGCTGCGCCGCTACGTCAACGTCTTCGTCGACGGGGAAGACTGCCGGCACTCCGGTGGTCTCGCCACGCCGGTCGGCGACGATGCCGAGGTGCAGGTGTTGCCGTCGGTCGCGGGCGGCTGAGCGACGCGCCAGACCGACCGAGATCCGCTCCTGGGAGGTGACCGACGCCACACCAGGGCATCCCGCCGACGGAATAGTTGACTCGTCAAATAAGTTGACAGCTGCGTCCGGGCACCACGAATGACCCGGTTCAACACGCAAGGAGCTGGTCATGCAGTTCGGAGTCTTCACCGTCGGCGACGTCACGGTCGACCCGACCACCGGTCGGGAGCCGACCGAGCATGAGCGGATCAAGGCGATGGTCGCCATCGCGCTGAAGGCCGAGGAGGTCGGCCTGGACGTCTTCGCCACCGGCGAGCACCACAACCCGCCGTTCGTGCCGTCGTCCCCGACCACCATGATGGGCCACATCGCGGCGCGTACCGAGCGTCTGCTGCTGTCCACCGCGACCACGCTGATCACCACCAACGACCCGGTGAAGATCGCCGAGGACTACGCGATGCTCCAGCACCTGTCCGACGGTCGGGTGGACCTCATGATGGGCCGCGGCAACACCGGCCCGGTCTACCCGTGGTTCGGCAAGGACATCCGCGCCGGCATCCCCCTCGCCATCGAGAACTACGACCTGCTGCACCGGCTGTGGCGCGAGGACGTGGTCGACTGGAAGGGCAAGTACCGCACGCCGTTGCAGTCGTTCACCTCGACGCCGCGCCCGCTCGACGGGGTGCCCCCGTTCGTCTGGCACGGCTCGATCCGCAGCCCGGAGATCGCCGAGCAGGCCGCGTACTACGGCGACGGCTTCTTCGCCAACCACATCTTCTGGCCCAAGGAGCACACCCAGCGGATGGTCGGCCTCTACCGCCAGCGCTACGCGCACTACGGCCACGGCACCGCCGACCAGGCCATCGTCGGCCTGGGCGGGCAGGTGTTCATGCGCCGCAACTCGCAGGACGCCGTCCGGGAGTTCCGTCCGTACTTCGACAACGCCCCGGTCTACGGGCACGGGCCGTCGCTGGAGGAGTTCACCCGGGAGACGCCGCTGACGGTGGGCAGCCCGCAGCAGGTCATCGACCGCACCCTGGGCTTCCGGGAGTACGTCGGCGACTACCAGCGGCAGCTGTTCCTGATGGACCACGCGGGCCTGCCCCTGAAGACGGTGCTGGAGCAGCTCGACCTGCTCGGCGAGGAGGTCGTGCCGGTGCTGCGCAAGGAGTTCGCCGCGCTGCGTCCGGCGCACGTGCCGGAGGCGCCCACCCACGCCTCGCTGGTCGCCGCCGCAGGCGGCGCCAAGGACAGCACCGTGCACGCCGTCGACGACGTCACGGGCAAGGCGCCGGAGGAGGCGACCCGATGACCCGCCGCACCCTGGCCGTGGTCTCGGCGGGGCTGAGTCAGCCCTCGTCGACCCGGCTGCTCGCCGACCAGCTCGCCGCGGCCACCCGCGACGAGTTGGTCCGGCGCGGCGCCGAGGTGGAGCTGCACGTCGTCGACCTGCGGGAGTACGCCCACGACGTGGTGAACAACATGCTCACCGGGTTCGCGCCGGCGGCGCTGCGCGAGGTCGTCGACAGGGTGACCGGCGCGGACGGCCTCATCGCCGTCACCCCGATCTTCAGCGCCTCCTACAACGGGCTCTTCAAGTCCTTCTTCGACGTGTTGGACAAGGAGTCGCTCGTCGACCGGCCGGTGCTGATCGGGGCCACCGGCGGCACCGCCCGGCACTCGCTGGCCCTGGAGCACGCCGTCCGCCCGATGTTCGCGTACCTGCGGTCGGTGGTGGTCCCGACCGCGGTCTTCGCCGCCCCGGAGGACTGGGCGGACGGCACCGCCGACGGCGCGTTGCGCGGTCGGATCCGGCGCGCCGCCGGGGAGTTGGCCGACCAGATCGAGCGTCGCCCGCCGGCCGGCGGGCCCGCCGACCCGTTCGCCCTCACCACCGACTTCCTCCAGATGCTCGGCCGAGGGGACGGCGCGCCGGTCAGCTGACCGGGTACGGGTGGGCGACCAGCACCGGGCAGTGCGCGTGCTGGATCGCCGCCTGGCTGACCGAGCCGAGCAGCATGCCGGTGAACCCGGCCCGGCCCCGGGTGCCCACGACCAGCAGCGACGCGTTGCCGCTAGCCTCGATGAGCCCCTGGGCCGCCCCGGCGGCCCGGACGGGATGCTCCCGCACCACCAGGTCGGGATACTCGGCGCGGACCGCGGCGGAGGCATCGGCCAGCAGCCGCACCGCATCGGCCTGGTATGCGGCCTGCGACTCCTCGATCTCCTCCGGCACCGTCCGGCCCTCGGTCGGCGGGCCGACGTGCACCAGCACCACCGGCACGTCGCGTAGCGCCGCCTCGTCGGCGGCGTAGCCCGCGGCGAGCCGGGACGACTCGGACCCGTCGACGCCGACGAGCACCGGGGCGTCCACCGGGATCGGTTGTTCGTCCGGGCGGACCACCAGCACCGGGCAGTGCGCGTGCGCGGCGACCTGAGAGCCGACCGAGCCGAGCAGCAGCCCGGCGAAACCGCCCAGCCCTCGACTGCCCACCACGACGAGGTCGGCCCGGCGGGACTCCTCGATCATGGTGATGCCGGGGCCGCCGGCGACCTGACGCACCTCGACGACCAGGCCGGGCCACCTGTCGGCCAGCTCGGTCGCCGTACGCTCCAACATTTTCTGCGCGTCCTCGGAGGGAGCCGGCACCCCGAGGTCGTACGGGTTGAGCGGCACGCCGTAGCCGAGCGGGTGCAGGAAGCCGTGCACCAGGTGCAGCGGTCGGGACCGGAGCTGCGCGGCGCTGGCCGCGTGCTCGGCGGCGACGAGGCTGGACGGCGATCCGTCCACGCCCACCACGACGGGTCGGTTCATCGGCGCTCCCTGGGTCGGTCAGCTCATTGTCGACCGTGCACCCGCGCCGCGCCGCCGAACGCGCCGGCCGGGAGGCGGCCGGCGCGGACGGGGGTACGGCGTTCAGGCGTCCCGGCGGTGCCGGACGATCGCCAGCGGGCTGTGCGAGTGGTGCAGGACCGCGTGGCTCACCGAGCCGAGCAGAGCACCGGCGAGGGCGCCCCGGCCGTGTGCTCCGACCACGGTGAGCTGCGCGCTGGCGGACTGCTGCACCAGCACCCGAGCTGCCGCGCCGTACGCCACACACTGGCGTACCGGCACCTCGGGATACCGCTGCGACCAGCCGGCCAGGGATTCGGCGAGCACCCGCTTCTCGTCGGCGGCCAGGGCGTCGACGTCGTACACCAGCGGCAGAATGTCGCCGGGGCCGGTCGGCGTGGGGGTGAGCCAGGCGTGCACGGCCACCAGGTCGGTGCCGCGCAGCGCGGCCTCCTCGAAGGCGAATGCCAGGGCCTCGGTGGACAGGGCCGAGCCGTCGACGCCGACCAGCACGGGGCCGTCGGCGCGCGCCTCACCCTTGACCACCAGCACCGGGCACTCGGCGCGGGCGGAGACCTGCACGGCCACCGAGCCGATCAGCAGTTCGGCGAAACCTCCCAGGCCCCGGCTGCCGAGCACCAGTAGCGCCGCGTCGCGGGATTCGCCCAGGAGCACCGGCGTGGCCGCGCCGTCGATCACCGCGCCGGTGACGGCGAGTTCCGGCGCGGTCTTGCCGGCCTCGGTCACCGCCTCGGCGACGGTCAGCTCAGCCTGGTGACGAAGCCCGGCGTCGACGGGAGCGCCCGGCGCCGGAATCAGCGGTACGTCGTAGAGAGGCCAGATGAACGCGTGCACCACCCGCAGGGGGCGCTGCCGCACCGTCGCTTCCTGGGCGGCGACCCGCACCGCCTCCAGCGCCGAGGTCGAGCCGTCCACCGCCACCACAATGGGAGCACCGGATCTGATGGTCATCACGTCCTCCTTCATCCGTCTTCATCCTCGTGCGATGTCGTCCCGGCGGTCAGGGGCGTACGGCAAGGGGTCGGGGGCCGTTGGTCCCGTCACTCGGCACGCCCCGTCAGCGTCCCGGCGGGACGCCGCCAGCGACGGGCCAGCCGCAGCGCCAGCCCGGGCACGACGCTGACCGCCGCGCAGGCCAGCAGCACGCTCGGCCCCAGCGGGTCGGTGCCGAGCAACTCCCGCAGCGGAGCGAACAGCACTCCACCGACCTGGAGTAGCGCCGACGTCGCCACCGCGACGAGGAGGCCGGGGTTGCGGTGTCGGGCTCCGGGCAGCCGGGGCGCTCGGACCGCCAGCGCCACCCCGAGCTGGGCGAGCCCGAGCACCACGAAGACCACCGACTGCCACGGCAGGCCCTGATGTGCGGCGAACACGCCGGCGCCGAGCACCACGGCGGCGATCAGCGAGCCGGTGACCAGGACGTCCCGACCCAGCCCGGCGCCGAGCACCGACTCCTGGGGTGAGCGCGGCGGGCGGCGCAGGGTCCCGGGTTCGGCCGGCTCGGCGCCGAGCGCCACGCCGGGCACCCCGTGGGTCAGCAGGTTGACCCAGAGGATCTGGGCGGGCAGCAGCGGTACGGCCAACCCGAACAGGGGGCCGGTCAGCATCACCATGATCTCCGCCACCCCACCGGCGAGGGCGTACCGCAGGAACCGGCGGATGTTGTCGTAGATCCGGCGGCCCTCGCCGATCGCGGTGGCCACGGTGGACAGCTCGTCGTCGACCAGCACCAGGTCAGCGGCCTGCCGGGCGACCTCGGTGCCACTACCCATGGCCACCCCGATGTCGGCGCGTCGAAGCGCCGGTGCGTCGTTCACCCCGTCACCGGTCATCGCCACCACCTCGCCATGGGCTTGCAGGCCGGCGATGATGTCGAGCTTCTGTTCCGGCTGGGTCCGGGCGAAGACCCGCGTGTCCGGGTGCGCCGTCTGGTCGTCGTCGCCGCTGGCGAGGGGGTCGCCCACGCGCCAGAGGCCGAGCTGACCACCGATCGCCGCGGCCGTGGCCGGGTGGTCTCCGGTGATCAGCAGCAGCCGTACGCCGGCGGTGTCGAAGCTGTCGGCGATCTCCGGGGCGCCGACGCGCAGCGGGTCACCGACGGCGACCAGCCCCACCGGACGCAGCCCGGTGGGTGCGGCGAGGTTGGGTATCCGGTCCACCAGGGCGGCCGCGACGGCGAGCACCCGTAACCCTTCGGCCGCCAGCCGCCGCGCCGTGGCGGTCAGTTCGTCGATCTCCTCGGCGGTCGCGTCGACCAGCGGGGCGCCGAGGATGCTCTCGGGTGCACCTTTGCAGACCACCAGGTAACGCTGGTCGCAGGAGCGGTGCACCGTGATCATCCGGCGTTGCGCCTGGTCGAAGGGGTGCTCAGCGACCCGGGGCCAGGCGGCGCGGGTCGTCTGCGGGTCGAGGCCGCACCGGGCCGCGAAGGCGACCAGCGCCGCTTCCAGGGGGTCACCGACCGCAGCCCAGTCGGGTCGCTCGTCGTCCGGCGGCGACAGGGCGGCGTCGTTGCAGAGCAGCCCGGCACGCGCCAGTCGGCGCAGCCCTTCCGGTACGGCCACCACCGCGCCGTCCCGGTGCACCGTGCCGTACGGGGCGTACCCGGTGCCGGTGACTCCATATCGGGCACCGTCGGCAGTGACCACCTGCTGCACCGCCATCCGTCCCTCGGTCAGGGTGCCGGTCTTGTCGGAGGCGATCACCGTCACCGAGCCGAGTGTCTCGACCGCGTGCAGTTGGCGCGGGATGGCGTGCGCGGCGGCCATCCGGCGGGCGCCGAGCGCGAGGGCCAGGGTCACCACGGCCGGCAGCGACTCGGGCACCGCCGCGACCACCAGGCTCACCGCGGTGATCGCCATGTCCACTACCGGCCGGCCACCGATCACGCCGATGGCGAACACCAGCCCGGACAGGGCCACCGCGACCAACCCGAGCACCCGGCCCAGGGCGGAGAGCCGGCGCTGCAGTGGTGTGGTGGTGGGACGGGTGCCGGCCACCAGCGCGCTGATCCGGCCCAGGGCGCTCACTGCTCCCGTGCGGAGCACGGTGCCGGCTGCCCGTCCGGTGGTGACGACGGTCCCGGCCAGCGCCTCCTCGCCCGGGGTACGCCCCACTGTCACCGACTCACCGGTCAGCGCGGACTCGTCCAGGTGCAGCCGGTTCGCCTCGATCAGCAGCAGGTCGGCCGGGACGATGTCGCCGGCCTCGACGCGGACCAGATCGCCGGGGACCAGGTCGGCGGCGGGCACCGCCAGTTCCCGGCCGTCGCGCACGACCCGGGCGGCGGGCGCGGCGAGCCGGTCCAGCGCGGCGATCGCGCGGTCGGCGCGTACCTCCTGCACCACCCCGATGACGGTGTTCACCAGCACGACCAGGACGATCACCGAAGTGTCCGGGTAGTCGCCGAGCACCGTGGTGACGGCCGCCGCGGCAAGCAGAAGTGCCACCAGCGGGTCGGTGAGCTGATGCAGGATCCGTACGGCCAGGTGTTGGCGGGGTGGCGGGATGACCGTGTTGGGGCCGGTGGCGCGCAGCCGGGCGGCGGCCTCGGCCGCGTCGAGCCCGACCGGCACGGCCAGGTCGACGGGGTCCTCCAGGATCCCGCCTCGTCCTCCGGTCGTCGTCACCCGTGACCTCCCCGTGCTGCGCGGCGCGTCGCCCGCACGCCGTCCCGTTCTCACGATGGGGCTGTGCGACCGCGCCGGGCAGAGGCGTTGCGCCCGTGCGGCCCGGGACCAACGGCCCTCGCGCCGCGTACCCGGGAGAGGTCGGATGGGGCCAGGGCCGGCGACGGCCGCGACGGAGGGACGGCACCGTGACCCCGTTCGACATGCTCCGGGAGCATCCCTTCCTGACCGGCCTGCCGCCAGGTTGCCGGCCGAGGCTCACCGGGTACGCCCGACCGTCATTAGCCGCTGCGGCTGCCGGCTCAGAAGACGGCCAGCCCGCGTTCGGCGAACTGACCGCGGACCCGGGCCAGCAACTCGGGGTCGGGCGGCTCGGTGTCGGCCAGCGGGAACGTGAGGCCAAGTTCGGCGTACTTGTGCGCGCCGAGCCGGTGGAAGGGCAGCACGTCGACCCGCTGCACGGAGGCCAGACCGGCGGCGAAGTCGGCGACGCCCGCCACGTTGTCCACCGCGTCGGTCAGGCCGGGCACCAGCACGAACCGGATCCAGATCGGTGTGCCCCGCTGCGCCAGGCGGCGGCCGAAGCGCAGGGTCGGGCTCACCGACCCGGTCCGGGTGACCCGCCGGTACGTCGCGGGGTTCCACGACTTCACGTCCAGCAGCACCAGGTCGGTGGCGTCGAGCAGGTCGTCGTCGGCGCGTACCCCGAGGAAGCCGGACGTGTCCAGAGCGGTGTGCAGACCGAGGTCGTGGCAACGGCGCAGCACCTCGCGGGTGAACCGGGGTTGTAGCAGCGGCTCGCCACCGCTGAGCGTCACCCCGCCGCCGGCGATGCCGATGAACCGCCGGTACCGTTCGATTTCCGCCATCAGCTCGTCCACAGTGCAGGTTCGACCACTGCGCCGATACCAGGTGTCCGGGCTGTGGCAGTAGCGGCAGCGCAGTGGGCAGCCGGCGAGGAACGCCACGAAGCGGACCGCCGGCCCGTCCACCCCCACGGAGATGTCCCACGAGTGCACGTACCCGACGGTCGGGGCGTCGGTCCGCCCGGGCCGACGCCCGGGCGGCGGCGCCGGCCGCGTCGTCACAGCGACCCGTGGAAGGTACGCGACACCACGTCGCGTTGCTGCTCGGGCGTGAGCCGGACGAAGTTCACCGCGTACCCGGAGACCCGCACGGTCAGCTGCGGGTAGCGCTCCGGGTGCGCCATCGCGTCGACGAGGGTGGCCCGGTCCAGGACGTTGACGTTGAGGTGGAACCCACCAGCGTCGGTATACCCGTCGAGCACCCCGGCCAGGTTGTCGATGCGCTCCTGGCGGGTTCGCCCCAACCCGTCGGGGGTGACCGTTCCGGTCAGCGAGATCCCGTCGCGGGCGGCGTCGTACGGCAGCCTCGCCACCGACAGCGCCGCCGCGACCAAGCCGTGGGTGTCGCGCCCGTTCATCGGATTCGCTCCGGGTGCGAAGGGCTCGCCCGCGCGCCGGCCGTCCGGGGTGTTGCCGGTGTGCTTGCCGTACACCACGTTCGAGGTGATGGTGAGCACCGACATGGTCAGCTCGGCATCGCGGTAGGTGCGCTGCCGGCGCAACTTCGCCGCGAACGCCTCGGTCAGCCACACGGCGATGGAGTCGGCCCGGTCGTCGTTGTTGCCGTAGGTGGGGGGCGCACCCTCCACGACGTAGTCGACCGCGAGGCCGCTGGCGTCCCGCAGCACCGTGACCCGGCCGTAGCGGATCGCGGCGAGGCTGTCCACCGCCACCGACAGGCCGGCGATGCCGGTGGCCATGAACCGGCGCACCGGGTGGTCGTGCAACGCCATCTCCAGCCGTTCGTAGGCGTACCGGTCGTGCTGGTGGTGGATCACGTTCAGGGCGTCGACGTACGTCTCGGCGAGCCAGTCCAGCGTCCGGTCGTACGCGGCCAGCACGGTGTCGTAGTCGAGGACCTCGCCGTCCACCGGTGGTGTCGCCGGGGCGACCTGTTCGCCGCTCAGCTCGTCGCGACCGCCGTTGATCGCGTAGAGCAGCGCCTTCGCCAGGTTCGCCCGCGCCCCGAAGAACTGCATGTCCCGGCCGACCCGCAGTGCGGACACGCAGCAGGCGATGGCGGTGTCGTCGTCGTACGCCGGGCGGATCAGCTCGTCGTTCTCGTACTGGATGGCGCTGGTGTCCCGCGAAACCTGAGCGCAGAACCGCTTGAACCCGTCGGGTAGCCGCGGCGACCAGAGCACTGTCAGGTTGGGCTCCGGGGCCGGACCGAGGTTGTAGAGGGTCTGTAGGTAGCGGAAGCTGGTGCGGGTCACCAGCGGCCGGCCGTCGACGCCCATCCCGCCGAGCGACTCGGTGACCCAGGTGGGGTCACCGGAGAAGAGTTCGTCGTACTCCGGGGTGCGCAGGAACCGGATGATTCGCAGCTTGATCACGAAGTCGTCGATCAGCTCCTGCGCGTCCATCTCGGTCAGCCGCCCCTCGGCGAGGTCGCGCCGCAGGTAGACGTCGAGGAACGTGGCGGTGCGCCCGAGCGACATCGCCGCGCCGTTCTGTTCCTTGGTGGCGGCGAGGTACGCGAAGTACAGCCACTGGATGGCCTCTTGGCCGGTCGTGGCCGGCCCGGAGATGTCGTGGCCGTAGCTCGCGGCCATCCGCTTCAGTTCGTCCAGAGCTCGGAGTTGCTCGGCCAACTCGTCCCGGTCGCGGATCACGTCGTCGGTCGACGGCCGGTCGTCGAGGGCCTCCCGGACCGTCCGGCGCTCGGCGATCAGCCGGTCCACGCCATACAACGCGACCCGGCGGTAGTCGCCGATGATCCTTCCGCGCCCGTACGCGTCGGGCAGCCCGGTGATGATGTGCGAGCGCCGCGCGGCCAGCACGTCGGCCGGGTACGCGTCGAAGACCGCGTCGTTGTGCGTCTTCCGGTAGTTGGTGAAGATCTGGTGCACCGTCGGGTCGGGTTGGTACCCGTACACCCGCAGTGCGGTCTCCACCATCCGCAGGCCGCCGGTCGGCATGATGGCGCGGCGCAGTGGCGCGTCGGTCTGCAGGCCGACGATGAGTTCCTTGTCCCGGTCGATCCAGCCGGGGGCGTGCGCGGTGATCGTCGACGGGGTGGCGGTGTCGATGTCGAGGACACCGCGTCGGCGTTCCTCGACGAAGAGCTTCGCCAGCGCGCCCCAGACCTCCAGGGTGCGGCAGATCGGACCGGTGAGGAAGCTGCCGTCGCCGGTGTACGGCTCGTGGTTGACCCGGATGAAGTCGGCGACGTCGATCGTGTCCTGCCACGTGCCGTGGGTGAACCCCCGCCAGGGTGCGCGGGGGGCGGTGCCGAGCGCGGCCGCTCCCGCCCGGGCGCTCGGGGGTGACGATCGGAGGGCGGTCATGGCTGGAGAACCAGACGGGCGGCGACCCGGCCGGCGAGGACGTCCTCGACCGCCGTGTTGATGTCGTCGAGCTTGCGGATCTCGTAGGCGACCCGGGTCCGCCCGGCGGCGTGCAGCCGGAACACCTCGGCGAGGTCGGCGCGGGTGCCGACGATCGAGCCGATCACCGTGATCCCCTTGAGTACCGTCTCGAAGACCGGCAGGCTGATCGTGTTCTCCTTGGGCAGGGACACCAGCACGAGCCGCCCGCCGCGACGCAGGCACCGGTGCGCCTGCTCGATCACCGTGGGGTTCGCGGCGAGGACGATCGCCACGTCGGCTCCACCGAGGCGGGTGATCGCGTCGACCGGGTCGACCTGGACGGCGTTCACGGTGTGCGTGGCGCCGAGCGCGGTAGCCAGGGCGAGCTTCTCGGCGGTGACGTCGACGGCGATGCTCTCGCCGCCGAAGAGTTGCGCGTACTGCTGCGCCAGGTGGCCGAGCCCGCCGATGCCGAAGATCGCCACCCGGTCGCCGGGGCGTACCCCGGCCACCTTCACGGCCTTGTACGTGGTGACCCCGGCGCAGGTCAACGGTGCCGCCTCGAACGGGTCGACACCGTCGGGTACGCGTACCGCGTAGCGGGCGGCGGTGACGGCGTACTCCGCGTGCGCGCCGTCGATGCTGTAGCCGGTGTTGCGCTGCGACTCGCAGAGGGTCTCCCAGCCGGTCACGCAGTAGGAGCAGGTGCCGCAGGCCCAGCCGAGCCAGGGCAGGGCCACCCGGTCGCCGACGGCGTGTTCGGTGACGCCGGGGCCGACCCGCTCGACGATGCCGACGCCCTCGTGGCCGGGCACGAACGGCAGATTGGGTCGGACCGGCCAGTCGCCACGGGCGGCGTGGATGTCGGTGTGGCACAGCCCGCTCGCCTCGATCCGGACCAGCATCTCGCCGGGGCCGGGTTCTGGCACGGGCAGGTCGAGCATCTCCAGTGGACGGTCGAACGCGGTGACGACTGTGGCGCGCATCGGGGACCTCCTGGGTCATTTCTCCGCTTCCAGGACCAGCCTGGGCCGCTGTGCCGGAGCGGGGCAGGGGCACGAGACCGCGACCGGCCGGGACCAAAGTCACGGATGTCGCTCTCGTCTTGCACGGAAGTACGTAACTTCGTAATATCGACGTATGAGCACGATGGAGGAGCGGCTTGCCGCACTGGAGGCGCAGGTCGCCACCCTGACCGAGCGGATGACGGTCGCACCGCCGACGCCGCCCGCTCCCGAGGGCGCCTTCTGGGCGCTCGACGGCCTCAAGCAACGACTGCCGGCCGATGGCACAGGCGCGGTCCTCTACACCGGCACCGTCCGCGTCGCCGACCAGCACTACGACTGGCAGTACGGCCGCACCGTCGACGACCTGCTCGCCGCCGACTGGACGGAGCTGGCCGGCACGCTCTCCGCGTTGGCCCATCCGGTGCGGCTGCGCCTGCTGCGGGAGGTCCTCGGCGGTCGGCAGAGCACCAGCGAGCTGGCCGAGATCGAGGAGTTGGGCACCACCGGCCAACTGCACCACCACCTGCGCCAGATCACCGCCGCCGGCTGGCTGCGCAGCGCCGGCCGAGGACGGTACGCGGTCCCGGCCGAACGCGTGGTGCCGCTGCTGGCCATCCTCACCGCCGCCGGCCGTTGACCAGACGCGGCTCGGCCGCGCATCCGACCACCCCCACGGAGGAACGACCATGCGCCGAACGACCGTCACCGCCCTCGTCGTCGCGCTGATCGCCGGCCTGGTCGGGGTGGCGCTGATGCCCCGGGCGCCCCGACTGGGCACGCAGACCAGTGGCGATCGCGACCTGGCCGCAGCCGCACGGTCGGCAGTGCCCGATCCGTCGGGGCACCGTGGGCTCGCCGTCGCCCTGGTGGAGAACGGCCGGATCCGCACCGCTGGCCTGGGCCACCGCGATCCCGCCGGTCGGCCCGTCGAGCCCGGCACCCCGTTCGAGATCGGCTCGGTCACCAAGGCGCTCACCGGCATGCTCCTCGCCGACCAGGCCGCCGCCGGTGTCGTCGGCCCCGACGACCGGCTCGGCGCCACCTGGCCCGAGGTCACCGGCCCCGCCCGCGACGTCACGCTCGCCGAACTCGCCAGCCACCGTGCCGGTCTGCCCCGGCTGGCCCTCGGCTCCCCGCTGGCCTGGGCACGCGTGCTGTTGTCCAATCTCTCCGGCGGAAACCCCTACGCCGGGCAGGACGTCGACACCATCCGCAGCGCCACCGAACGGGTCAGCACCGACGACGACGAGCGCGGCGAGGTCCACTACTCCAACTTCGGGCCATCCGTGCTGGGTCACGCGCTTGCCGCGAAGGCCGGCCTCGCGTACCCCGAGCTGCTGCACGACCGGCTGCTACGGCCGCTCGGCATGACGGCCACCAGCGTCGCCACCCGCGCCGACGACCTGCCGGCCGAACGCGCCCACGGCAGTCGGGCCGCCGGGAGGCTGCTCGACCCGTGGACGGGCGCCGGGTACGCCCCGGCCGGCACCGGCGCCTGGTCCACGGCGGAGGATCTGGCCCGGTTGGCCGCGGCGACCCTCGCGGGCACCGCGCCGGGCGCCGACGCAGCGACCGCCCGCTTCCGCGAGGACGGCGACACCCGCATCGGGTACGGCTGGTTCACCACCCGGCACGGTGACCGCGAGGTGGTGTGGCACAACGGCGCGACCAGCGGATTCCGGTCCTACGTCGGCTTCGAACGCGCCACCGGCAGAGCGGTCGTGGTGCTCGGCAACACCGACAAGGGTGTTGAACCGATCGGTCTGCGGCTGCTCGGAGTGCCGCAGGAGGAGGCCGAGGCGGCCGCCCCGGTTGTCCCGGTCTGGATCGGTATCGGTCTCGCGGTGGCCTTCACCTTTCTCGGCGGCCTGTCGCTGCTGGGCACCGCCCGCCGCCGCGAACTGGACCGGGTGACGCTGCTGGCGGCGACGGTGTGGGGGGTGGCTTACCTCGCCTTGGGGCACCGGATGGGGGACTGGTCGGTGGTGCCGGCCTGGCTGTGGCCGGTCGGGGATCCGGTACCCGCCGAGCTGGTCGGCCTCGGCGGCGACGAGCTGGGACAGCGCGGGGACGTGCACCTCGCCCTCCTCTCCGAGGGTGCAGGTCACCAGCGTGACGTGCGCACCCTGCGCGGCGTAGTGGGCCATCGTCGAGCCGGTGCCGATCGACTCGTCGTCGGGGTGCGCGTGGACCAGCAGCAGGCGGCGGTCGGGCAGCATCGTCACGACGGTCACTCTAACCGGCAGTTCCTCCCGGCCGACGTCGACGCGTCCGCCCAGGTCGGCCACATCACCTCCGGTCCGGCTCTACGATTTGGCGTGTGGACTTTCCGGAGCTGGCCGCCCGCACCCACCGGTTCAGCCACGGCGCGCCACGCGCTGTCTCCGTGGCGGAGGACGGCTCCCGGGTGATCTTCCTGCGCTCCGCCGGCCCGGAGGACCCGGCGGACGCGCTCTGGATGCTGGACGTGGCCACCGCCGAGGAGCGCCTGGTCGCCGATCCGGCAACCCTGCTCGGCGAGGACGGTGACGTCAGGTCCCTCTCCCCCGGTGAGCGCGCGCTGCGGGAGCGGCTGCGGCTCAGTGCCGACGGCATCGGCTCGTACGCGTTGGACGCCGCCGGCCGGGTTGCGGTGTTCGCGCTGGCCGGGCGGCTGTTCCGGGCCGATCTGGTGCACGGCGACGTGGTGGAGGTGGCGGCCGTCGGTCCGGTGCTGGACCCGCGTCCGGACCCGACCGGGCAGCGGCTGGCGTACGTGACCGACGCGGCCGAGGGGGTGCGCCGGGGCGAGCTGCGGGTGATCGAGCCGGACGGCACGGACACCCTGCTGGCCGGCGAGGACGCCGGTGTGAGCTGGGGCCTGGCCGAACACATCGCGGCTGAGGAGTTCGGTCGGTACCGGGGCTACTGGTGGGCTCCGGACGGCCGGATGGTGCTCGCCGCCCGGGTCGACGAGAGCCGCCTGGAACGCTGGCACCTGCACGACCCCGCCCAGCCGGCCAGCCCGCCGACCGCCATCGCGTACCCCCGGGCGGGTGGGCCGAACGCCGAGGTCAGCCTGCACCTGCTCGACCTGGACGACGGCTGGGTGGACGTGCACTGGGATCGGGAGACCTACCCGTACCTGACCGGGGTCAGCTGGGTCGAGGGCAGCCCGTTGATCACCGTGCTGCGCCGGTCGCAGCAGCACGGGCTGGTGCTGGCGGTGGACCCCCGCACCGGTGAGACGCAGGTGCACGCGGAGCTGGCCGACCCGCGTTGGGTAGAGCCGATCGCCGGCACCCCGGCGCACCTCCCGGACGGCCGCGTGCTGGTCGGCGGGGAACTGGCCCACGACGGGTACGACGCGAGGTGCCTGTTCGCCGACGGCACCCTGCTCACCCCGCCGTCGCTGTACGTACGCCGGGTGGTGGGTCGGCTGCCGGCCGCCTCCGGTCCGGCCGATCTGCTGGTCGAGGCGAGCGACGGCGAGCCGAGCGAACGGCACCTCTTCCGGATCCGCACCACGATCGGCGGTGGGGTGGACGCGCGGAGACTCACCACCGACTCCGGCTGGTACACCGCCGCGGTGGGCGGGGACGTGCTGGCGGTGGGTGTCGCGTCGCTGGACCACGCCGGGGTGCGGTGGACCGTGCGTCGCGGCGACCAGGAGTTGGCCGAGCTGCGATCGTTCGCCGCCAACCCGCCGTATTCACCGCTGCCGCTGCTGGAACGGGTGACCGACCGGCGGTTGCCGGCGGCGGTGCTCTACCCGGACAACCACGTGACGGGTCGACGGTTGCCGGTACTGCTGGACATCTACGGCGGGCCGGGGCACCAGGAGGTCGTGGCGGCGCGGGCCGCGTGGTTGGAGCGGCAGTGGTGGGCCGACGCCGGGTTCGCGGTGGTCACCATCGACAACCGGGGTACGCCGGGAGTGGCACCCTCGTTCGAGAAGGCGATCCACCGCCGGGTGGCCGACGTGATCCTCACCGACCAGATCGACGCGTTGACGGCACTGGCCGGCAAGCATCCCGACCTGGATCTGAGCCGGGTGGGGGTGCGCGGCTGGTCGTTCGGGGGGTGGCTGGCCGGGTTGGCGGTGCTGCGTCACCCGGAGCTGTTCCGGTGCGGCATCGCCGGTGCGCCGGTGACCGACTGGGCGCTGTACGACACCGCGTACACCGAGCGTTATCTGGGGTTGCCGGAGGATGGCACGGACGTCTACGCGCACCACTCGCTCGTCGAGTTGGCCGCCGAACCGGTCACCGGCCCGGACCAGGCCCGCCCGTTGCTGCTGGTGCACGGCCTGGCCGACGACAACGTGGTGGCCGCGCACACGCTCCGGCTCTCGGCGGCACTGCTGAGCACCGGCCGCCCGCACGCCGTGCTGCCGCTGACCGGCGCCACGCACATGGCCGCGAACGGCACCGCCGAGCGCCTGCTCCCCCTGGAGCTGGAGTTCCTCCGTACCCACCTGTTGTGAGCAGCATCGGATTTCACGAAACCGCTCGGCTACCGCCTCATCACCGGGCCCGATGACGCTGAATTCTGCGCCCGCGTCAGTGCTCTTCTCGATCAGGGCTATCGGCTGCACGGATCACCGGCGCTGACCTTCGACGGCGAACGCGTCATCGCCGCTCAGGCGTTGGTGCTGCCGCACCCGCCCGTGGACGGCGCCAGGTAGAGACGTTGCCTGCCGCACCTGGGCCGCTGCTGCGGGAGGCTGACGATCACCAACGTTCCACGAGGTGTTCCCGGCCCGGCGGCGGATCGTACGGCTCGGGCCAGTAGTCGATGACCTTGCTGATCAGCCCCTGCTCGGACATCTCCAGCCACACACACGCCTCCGTCTGCTCGGCGCCGACGCGGACGTCGAGCAACAGGGCAGCGAGGCGACCATCGGCGATCACCCGTCGCGGCCGGAGGTGCCAGTCGCCGGGATAGTCGGTGTTGAACCGCAGGAACGCGTCCCTGCCGCGAATGCGCTCCCGAGTCTGCGGCATCTCGTAGACCACATCGTCGCTGAGCAGGGCAGCCAACCCGGACCAGTCGCGGCGCTCCAGAAGATCGACGTAGGCGTGGGCGGTCTGCCGGGCCATCGAGGTGTCGTCCACGACGCGGACCCTAACCTCCACCAGCGACAATCTGGCGGGCTCGGACTCCGACGTTGATCGGCGTCGTCGACTCTCAGGGACGTGCGTCGAACTGGGTCCGCGCTTCGAAGACGCGATCCATGTGCGTCTCCGCCCAGTTCTTGATGGCGAAGATGACCGGGAACAGTTCATGGCCGAGCGGGGTGAGCTCGTAGTCGACGCGGACCGGCACCGAAGCAGTGACAGTGCGGGTGACCAGGCCGTCACGCTCCAGCGTGCGGAGGGTCTGGGTGAGCATCTTCTGGCTGACGCCGGCGATGCGGCGGGCGAGCTCGCCGTGCCGCTGCGGGCCCCCGGCGAGCGCGGGGATCACCAGCGCGACCCACTTGTCGGTGAGCCTGCTCAGCAGCTCACGGGTCGGGCACTGCTCCAGGAACGCGTCGTAGTCGCGTTTGGCCTGTTCGCGGCGTTGCGCCGCGGTCGTCGTCGACATGCTGTCCTCCCCTGGTGCCCTAGGCACTCCAAGGTACCTACTTTCTCCCAGTGCCGAGCATTCGTACGGTCGTGGTGATCACGAAATCCCACGAAGGAGACGACGATGCGCGCAGTCAGGTATGTGGAGTTCGGAGGGCCGGAGGTCCTGCACGTGGCTGAGGTGCCAATGCCTGAGCCCGGGCCGGGTCAGGTACGGGTGCGGGTCGCGGCATCGGTTGTCCATCCGGTTGACCTGATGGTCCGCTCCGGTCGGTTCCCGGCCCCGTTGCCGGCCGGTCTGCCGTACACCCCCGGCTGGGACGTTGCCGGCAGCGTCGACGCGGTCGGCCCGTCGGTCGACGAGTTCACGGTCGGCGACGAGGTCATCGGCTTCTCGCCGTGGCTGCAAACCACTGTCGGTGCCCACGCGGAGTACGTGGTCCTCGACGCCGCCTGGCTCACCTCCGCGCCCGCCGGCGTCCCCGCCACCGAGGCGGCGACCCTGCCGACCAATGGCCTCGCCGCCGCCCAGGCACTCGACCTGCTCGCGCTCCCGGCGGGTTCGACAGTGCTCGTCACCGGCGCCGCCGGGCAGGTCGGAGGGTTCGTTCTGGCGCTGGCCCGGGCGGCTGGTCTGCACACCACGGGACTCGCCGGAGCCGATGACCGCGAGTTCGTCGAGTCGCAGGGCGCGGCGTTCCTGTCGCGCACCGACGATCCGACGGGCACGTTCGACGCGGTCATCGACCTGGCGGTGATCGGCTCCGCACTGCTGGACCTCATCCGGGACGGCGGCGGCTACGTGGCCGCGTCGCCCCCACTTCGCCCGGAGCCGGTGCGCGGAATCCGGACCTTCGCGCTGGAGGTGCTACCGGACGGATCCCGGCTGGGCGAACTGGTCACACTGGTCAGCAGCGGCACCATTCCGCTCCGGGTCGCTGACGTGTACCCCTTCGCCGACGCGGCAGCCGCCCACGACCGTCTGGCCCGAGGTGGCGTACGCGGCGGCGTGGTGATCGTCCCCTGATGTGCGGCGAAGCTCCCGCAGGCGGGGGAAGAACGCCGAAAGCAGGAGGATCGCGAAAAGCGCCGACGAATGGACGGAAGGTCAGTTCTTGTAGATCCGCCGATGCCACCACGGCAGCGGTTGACCACTCCAACTTCTCCTGGGACTGGAGTCGGGAAGGGTGCGGCGTCGAAACTCGCCGTCCAGGCGGTTCAGCAGTCGGCGCATCTCCACACGTGCCGACGACGGTAGGAGACGGGTCACAGCCTCCAACGCGTCTCGCACGAGCGCCAGATCCAGGTATTGGCAGCCGGGGCAGGCGGGGCAGGGCGACGCTTCGAGGCGGAGCTTCCGCCCGGGCTGGCGCAGAAATTGTCGATATTCAAGAAGGAAATAGGCAGTATGCCCGGGTCGGACATGCTGATTGAATGGGTCGGGGTCGTAGCATTCCCCGCCGCGCGAGGACCGACCGGAATTCCGGCAGTGTTCGACAGCTCGAACGGCGGCGGTTGCGGCAGGAGAGAGACAGTCGATCAGATCGCCGCCTTCGCGGGCCCATTGGCGAAGGGCAGGACCAGCGGCTTGATGTGCGGCGCGAATCGCGCCCGGCCGCTTACGCGGCATGACCCTTTCGGTTGATCGTCATGGTGCGATGCTTGCATCAAGGTGCCGGCCGCGCAACGTGTCAACGTCAGTTGGTCGCGAGAGTGCGATGGCGGTCGCCGGTGTCAGGAGACCGCGGGCGGCCAGCGGTGCGTACGCCACTCGTTCCAGCTCGCGAATCCAGTCGGCGGCGCGTCAATGGGTTCGGTGCCGTCGAGTTCGCCCGGCGTCGGGACCTCGAAGCTCGCCGCCCACTCGGCGAGTTCGTCGTCGGACATGGGCCACGTCGTGTGTGGCGCTTCGGCTTGGCGCTGATCGAGTCGTCGGCGCTGCTCGGCTGGGGTGAGTGCGAAGTAGTGCAACTCCACCGTCGCGCCGAGGTCTGCTGCTGCCTGCCGCAGCGCAGTGCGCTCGTCCCGGCTCCAGAGGCCGTAGTCGATCACGACGTTGGTGCCGAGTTCCAGGGTCCGCAACCCGATCTCGATGAGCCGTCCTTCGATCACGTCCTGAGCCGACGGCGGATTCTCCTGCCCGTAGAGAGCCTTCACCCACTCGTCCTTCGTCAGACGAAGAGCTTTGCGCTCAACCTCGATACGTCGAGCAGCAGTGGTCTTCCCGGTGCACGGAAGCCCCACCGTCAGGAACAGCGTCGTCATCCCCCGCCTCCGAACGAACGTGCGTTCAACGTGTGTGGTTCTCCCAGACCGGCTGCTGGGGCTCGTCGTTGTGCACGACGACGTCGGCGTGATCGGTCGGGCGCACCCTGTCGAAGTAGAGCTGTTGGGAGGGGAGGTAACGCTCGCGCCAACGCCGCTCGACGTCGATGCGGGATGACACCTGCCGCTCTCGGACCACGGCACGATCCACTGTCTTCTCGGGCGCGCTCGACACGAAGACGCGCAGGTCCCACCGGTCTCGAAGTTCCGGGCGCATCAGGAAAACGCCGTCGAACACCAGCACGGCGTCGGCGGGAGCGGTCAAGATCGGCGGGGACAGCACAGCGTCCGCGGTGCTGTCGTAGACCGCGGGTTGGAAGCGCCGATCTCCGCCGGGGCCGAGTGGATCCAGCAGAACCCGGTTCAACGCGCCGTAGTCGTGTGCGTCGTAGTAGCAGCCTTCGGCCGAGTACTCGCCGCGCGGATACCGCTGCGCCCGAGGGAAGAGGAAGTCGTCGATCGTCGCGCGAATGACGTCGCGGCCGTGCTCGCGCAGGACGACGGCCAACTCGTCGGCGAGGGTCGTCTTGCCAGCGGCGGGCGGGCCGTCGACGGCAACCCGTACCGGGTGGGCATGAGTGACCGACTCGACCGCCTCGGCCAGACGAGCGAGCATCTCGTTCCGGGTGCCGTGGCGCATGTCCTGCCCCGTCCTGGTCTCGCGAAGGTCACCGTGTCGGGACGACTCTATGCGCGCGGCCGACCGCATGGATCCACAAGCCCCGCCTCTCGCACGGCCGCACATGGTCGCGGTTCTCGTTTGACTCACTGACCGCCCGACACGGAGCTGAAGAAGGTGAGGAGAAATCCGGTCGTCTGCGTAGGGTCTTCGAGCATGGGTGAGTGACCGACACCGGGCATCAACTCGACGTTCGCACCAGCAACGCGGCGGTACGCGGCCGCCGATGAGGATCGCCACCTCTGGTCGAGCTCACCGAAGATGACCAGCAGTGGCTTGCCGAGGCTCGTGAGCCGATCCGGAAGTTGTCGCTGGGTCAGGTAGTCGTCGGACGCCCGCGATGTCGCCGTGAGCGCGTGGTAGGTCATGCTGCGCGTGTCGTCGACGAGCTGCTGCGGGACGTGGAAGCCGGGCGCGAACGCGGTGCTCAAGCCCCGGCGCAGAATCCCATCGGTCCGAAGTCGCCACAGGAGTTGACCCAGCACAGGGACGAAGACGAGCTTGCCCACCGGCCCGTCCGAGATGAAGGCGTCCAGGCGCGGTCCCGTGTTGATGAGCGCGAGGCCGATCACCAGGTCGCCGCGGTGTTCGGCGAGCGCGGTGGCGACGTAGCCGCCGGTCGAGTGGCCAATCACGATGGCCTGTTCGATGCCGAGCTGGTCCAGTGCCTGCCCGACGCGGCGTCCCTGCTGCGGGACGGCATAGCCGCCGCCGGCCGGTTTGGCGGATCGGCCATGTCCGAGCAGGTCGATTCGGATGACACGGTGGGACGTTGCCAGCGTCGGGACTATCGACTTCCACCACTCGGTCGAGGCACCGAGCCCGTGGATCAGCACGAGTGCCGGGGCGTCGCGGGGCCCGTCCTGGCTGACGTTGATGTCGCCGCCGTCGAGATGCAGGATCGAGTCTCCGGTGGCACGGGCGGACTGCCAGTTCACCGATGCCGCGTTGGCCAGGAGCAGTCCGACGACCGTGAGCAGCGTCGTCGAGGCGATGACGCGCCGTCGCCGGCGGGCGCGGCTTCGACGCGGTTGCTGGTCGGACGCGCGCGGGTCGACCTCGTCGAACTGTTTGCCGAGGGCTGGCGATGCCGTCATGAATGCACTGTCGTCGCCCTGCGGTGCCGCTGGCTTGGACGAATGTTCCGGTCAACCGGCGCGTTTCAACTGGCGGACTCAGCCGGTAGGTCGACACTGGGCTCTTCGCTGCCGTCAGGCTCGTCTGGCCTCGGGTTGTCCGTGCACAGGTCGCTGAGGACGAAGGCCAGTCGGGCAGCAAGAGCTGCATCGGCGAGCGCGAGTTCCCCTGTCAGCGCATCCGTCGCTGCGGAGAGAGCACGGGTCAGTTCGGCCTCGTTCAGCGCACGGACCAGGGTCGTGTCCAGCGGTGAGGTCACCTCCGGCGGAAGCAGGTGGGCACCTTTCGCGTAGCTGGTGGGGTGACCGAGGCGCAAGCAGGCCAAGGCGAGAACCTGACCGCGTAGAGCGCTGATCCACTGCTCGGCCTGCCACCAACGGTGGCGTTGGATGGAGATCCACGCATGCAGGGCGTGGTGCCATCCCAACCCGACCAGAGCCCGCCATTCCGGACGCAGGTCTTCCTTGGCCTGTCCGGGATGGCCGAAGACCGTACGCCAGGTCGGACCGTGCGGCCCGAACTCCGCAGCCGGTGTGAACCCGATGTCCACTTCAAGCATGTCGGCAAGCAGGAACACCCGGTACACGGCAGAGCCGGACGGCAGGTCCCAGTGATGAACGGCGGCGAAGTCCCGGTAGAGCATGTCGGTCCAGCGGTGCATCACCGCGTCCAGCGAACCTTCGATGCCGAACGCCAGGTCGATGTCCGACCACCGGTCGCCGCCGTCGACCGCGTGAGATCCGGTGATGGCGGCCCCGACGACGGCGGGGTCACGTTCGGCTAGACCGAGCAACTGCTCCCGGATCGAGTCACGCTTGCCGGCGGTGAACACCGCGCCACGATATCGCCCCGATTTCGGTGCCACCTGCGTCTGCTGACGGCCGCAAGGCATACCCCTCTGCCACGGTCAGCGCCCATTCGGCCGACTACAGGATCCCCAGAGTCCGACCCAGCCCCACGTGCTCCGGGCGGTCCCGGCCACACGGCAAGCTCCAGACGCGCTGGACCGTGACTGTCGGCACGCCGAGTCGAGGATGCTTCAACGGTTGAATCGTCTACGACATCAGCTCCAAAGGAAGCGTGCGGGGGCACCCATCCCGGGCTGGCCGAACAGCGCTCGCGCTCAGAGGACGGACGGCGAGGGCCCCCTCCCGACGACGCTGTCGGGAGAGGGCCCTGCCTGCCTGCGGTATGACTACGGCTTGACGTGCGCGTTCACGAACGACGGGTAGCCGAAGACGCTGGAGATGAAGATCCCGCCGGCCTTGGACCCGTGCACGTTGTAGGCCACGTCGACGTAGAGCGGCACCACCGGGGCGAACTCCTTCATGATCCGCTCGTCGAGCTTGGCCCACTCCGGGCCCTGGTCGGCCGGGGCGAGCGCCAGGATGCGGTCCATCTCGGCGTTGATGGCCGGGTCGTTGAAGTAGGACTGGTTGCTGTTGCCCTCGGCCTTGATGGTGCGGCCGTCGTAGAGCACCGGCAGAATCGACGCCCCGCTGGGCCAGTCCGCCGCCCAGTTACCGATGTACAGGTCCCAGGGGTTGTTCTTCTTCTTGATCTCGTCGAGCTTGGCGTCGTCGGAGATGTTCCGCAGCGTGATCTTGAAGCCGGCCCGCTCCAGGTTGGCCTTCAGCTGAGCGCCCTGCTGCTGCTCGGTGGAGTTGTCGGCGACGCCGAGGACCAGCTCCGGCGTCTTTCCGCCGAGCAGTTCCTTGGCCTTGTCGACGTTGCCGTTCGGCCCGGCCGGGTACGCCTCGTACGCCTTGTAGCCGATCGTGGCGGACGGCATCAGCGTGGTCAGCGGTGCGGCGACGTTCTGGCCGCCGAGCACCTTGATCATGCCTTCGCGGTCGATGGCGTAGTTGAGCGCCTGCCGGACCTTGAGGTCGGTGACCCGCTGGTTGTTGATGACGAGCTGGTTGGCGCTCGGGGTCGGCGAGAGGATCGTCCGCGACTTGAGCGCGGCGTCCCCGGCCACCTTGGCGACCAGCGAGGCGGGCACGGTGTTGAAGGCGAGTGCGCTCTGGTCGGCGCCGTTGTCGGCGATCACCCGGTTGTTGGCGGCGTCGGCGGTCGGCCCGAAGGTCCAGACGAACTGGTCCGGGTACTGATGGCGTACCGGGTCGGTGTTGGCGTCCCAGTTGGGGTTGCGGTCCAGGGTGAGCTGGACGCCGACCTGGTTCTTGGCGACCTTGTACGGGCCGGAGGAGAACGGCTGCTTGTCCACCTCGATGCCGGTGTCCTTGTCGGCGGGCAGCGGCGCGGTGGTCGGCAGCGAGGCGGCGAACGGCAGGTCGCAGCGGGGCTTGGCGAACTCGAAGCGCAGCGTCTTGGCGTCCGGCGTGCTCAGGCCCGGCGGCAGCGACGTCTTGTTCTTCTTGAAGTCCCACTTGGTGTCGAACTGCGCGGTGTCGGCCAGCCACTCCTGGATGTAGGTCGGGCCGCCGGACAGGTCGGGGTCGAAGGAGCGTGCGATGCCGTACGCGATCTCCTTGGAGGTGATCGGCCGGCCGTCCTCGAACTTCACCCCGTCCTTGACGGTGAACTCCCAGACCTTGCAGTCGTTGTTGACGTTCTTGCCCGGCGTCTCGGCCAGGTCACCGACCAGGACCAGGCCGCCCTTGCCATCGTCCTTCCAGGTGGTCAGGTAGCGGGACCAGAGCGGGTTGGCCATCAGACCGGCGAACGAGTACGTCCGCTGCGGGTCGAGGTGGGAGATCGGCGACTCCCGGATGACGGTGAAGGTGCCGCCCTTCGCGGCGCCGCTCACCTCTGCCGCCGGCCCCTGCGAGTCCTTGGGGTCGGTCGCGATGACCCCGGTCTGCTTCCGGTCGGTGTCCACAGTGGTGCCCTCGCCCGTGTTCTTCGAGCACGCACCCAATGCCACAACCAGAGCGATCGCGCCGCCTGCGGCAACCGCCACGCGTGGTCGCATGAAGTACCTCCTTCAGCCATGTGCCGTGCGGTTTCGTCGGGGCGAGAACCGCCGACGTCCCGAGGATCGTAAGGAAGAAAAACTACGAGTTGTGTAACAGTTGTCGATAAATTTCGCCATCGGACACCGTGGCGGCCGAGCAGCCGGTCAGCGCAGCCGCACCCGGGGGTCGATGGTCGCGTAGAGCAGGTCCACCAGCACGTTCGCCAGGACGACGAAGACGGCCGCGATCAGCACGGTGGCCATGATGGTGGGCAGGTCACCCGAGCGCACCGCGTCCACCGCCGTACGCCCCAACCCCTGGATGCCGAACGTCGTCTCGGTGATGACCGTGCCACCGAGCGCTCCGCCCACGTCCAGCCCCGCGATGGTCACCACCGGGGTGATCGCCGCGCGCAGCGCGTGCCGCCCGTACACGGTGGGTTTGGCCAGGCCCTTGGCCCGCGCGGTCCGGACGAAGTCCTCGGAGAGCGTCTCCAACATCTGCGCCCGCGACAACCGGGCGTAGATCGCCGAGAAGAGAAAGGCCAGCGACACCCAGGCGAGCGCCAGCCCACTGGCCCACTTCGCCGGGTTCTCGAACAGGGAGGTGTAGCTGGGCACCGGCAGCCACCGCAGGTTGTAGACGAAGATCATCAGCAGCACCGCGCCCACGAAGTACAGCTGCAACGACGCGCCGGTCAGCGAGAAGCCGATGGCGGCCCGGTCCAGCCAGGTGCCCCGACGCAACGCGGAGACCATGCCAAGACCGACGCCGAGCAGCAACCAGAGGATCGCCGCCGGGATCACGATGCTCAGCGTCACCGGCAGCACCCGGGCGATGGTGTCCGAGACGGCCTCGTTGGTGACGTACGACCAGCCCAGACAGGGCGCGTCGCAGCGGCCACCCTGGGCGCTACCGAGGTCCCGGCCGGTCACGATGCCCTTCATGTAACCGGCGTACTGGCTGATCAGCGGGTCGTTCAGGCCCAGGTCGTCGCGGACCCGCTCCAACCGCTCCGGGTTGCAGTTCTTCGAGCAGATGCTGCTCACCGGGTCACGCGGCAGGGCGAAGAACATCAGGAAGGTCAGCACACTTACCGCGAACAGGGTCAGCGTGGCGGAGAAGAGCCGCTTGAGCAGAAATCGCGCCATGGGGTACCCCCTACCGGGACGACTTCGGGTCGAGCGCGTCCCGCAACGCGTCGCCGAAGAGGTTGAAGGCGAACACCAGCGCGAAGATCGTGATGCCCGGGAAGAACACGTACGCCGGGTCGGTCTGGAGGTAGTCCAGACTGTCGTAGATCATCCGGCCGAAGCTCGGCGTTTCGTCACTGAGCCCGACGCCGATGAACGAGAGCGCCGCCTCGCTGGTGATGAATTGCGGCACCGCCAGCGAGAACGAGACCAGGATCGGCGCCCAGATGTTCGGCAGCAGTTGCCGGAAGAGCATGTGCCCCAACCCGGCGCCGCTGGCCTTGGCCGCCTCCACGAACTCCCGCTCACGCAGCGCGATCACCTGACCGCGGACCAGCCGCGCGGTGCTGGTCCAGCCGAAGATGGCGAAGACGGCGATCAGCACACCCACCCCGAAGGCGGACGACACCTGCCCCCGCTCGCCGTAGAAGCGCAGCGTGATGGCGGGGGTGAGCGCCAACGCGATGATCAGGAAGGGCATCGCCAGGGTCAGGTCGGTGATCCAGTTGATCACCGCGTCGAGCCAGCCACCGAGGTAGCCGGCGAGCGTGCCGAGCGCGACGCCAATCGTCGCGGTGATCAGGGCGGCGGCGAGGGCGATGAACAGCGACGTGCGCAACCCGTAGATCAGCCGGACGAAGATGTCCCGGCCCAGCCCCGGCTCCAGCCCGAACCAGTGGTCACCGGTGACCCCGCCGGCGTACCCCAGTGGCATGCCGTTGCCGTCCAGCAGATTCTGGAACTGCTCCCGCGGCCCGACGCCGTAGAGCATCTCGATCAGCGGGGCGGACAACCCCAACACCATGAAGAACACCAGGAGTACGCCGCTGACCACTGCCGTACGGTCACGGCGCAGCCGCATCCACGCGAGCTGACCGGGCGAGCGACCGACGACGCCCTTGGCGGCGGGCCCGCCCGCGTCGGTGCCGGACTCGATCTCGGCCAGCGCCACACCCTCCACCGGGGAGAGGCTCACGACGACACCTCCTCGTCGACCTGGACAGCCGACTCGGCTGACTCCGGGCTCGTGCTGGCCGCTTCCCTCTCAGGGAAGTGACACGCTGTGGCCTGCCGGCCGCCGTCACGCGGGACCAGCGCCGGCTCCTCAGTGGCGCAGACGTCCTGCGCCTTCCAGCACCGGGTACGGAACCGGCAGCCCGACGGCGGGTCGAGCGGGGTGGGCACGTCACCGGTCAGACGGATGCGGCCCGCAGGGCCAAGCTGGGTGACGTCCGGGATCGCCGAGAGCAACGCCCTGGTGTACGGGTGCTGCGGGCGCTCGTAGATGTCCTCCCGATCGCCGATCTCCACGATCCGGCCCAGGTACATGACCGCGACCCGCTGGCAGAAGTGCCGGACCACAGCCAGGTCGTGCGCGATGAACACGAACGCCAGACCGAGCTCCCGTTGCAGGTCACGCAGCAGGTTGACGACCTGCGCCTGGATCGAGACGTCCAGCGCGCTCACCGGCTCGTCCGCGACGATCAGCTTGGGCCGCAGGGCCAACGCCCGGGCGATGCCAATGCGCTGACGCTGACCGCCGGAGAACTCGTGCGGGTACCGGTTGTAGTGCTCCGGGTTCAACCCGACCAGCTCCAGCAACTCCTGCACCCGGGCCTTGATCCCACCCGGCGGTTTGATCCCGTTGACCTGCAGCGGCATCGCCACGATCCGGCCGACGGTGTGCCGGGGGTTCAGCGACGCGTACGGGTCCTGGAAGATGATCTGGAGTTCCTGACGCAGCGGGCGCAACTCCCGGCGGCCGGCGTGCGTGATGTCCCGCCCGGCGAACTCGATGCTGCCGCTGGTCGGCTCCAGCAGCCGCACCAGCATCCGACCGGTGGTGGTCTTGCCGCAGCCCGACTCCCCCACCAGCCCGAGCGTCTCGCCGGGGCGCACGTCGAAGTCGAGCCCGTCCACCGCCCGCACCAGGCCGGTGGAGCGCAGCCCCTCGCGTACCGGGAAATGCTTGGTCAGGCCCCGTACCCGCAACAGCGGTTCGTCGGTCACCTCCACGGTCCTCCGTTCGGGGCTGCGGTACTCCGCTGCGCTGCGTTCCTCGCCCTCACACAGCCACCCCCACTCGTGCGACGTCCTCGGCATAGAACGCGGCGCGCTCCTCGGCGCTCAGATGACAGGCGACGAGGTGACCCTCGGCCCCGGCCGCCCGTAGCTCGGGCACGTCCGTGCGGGAGCGGCTGCCGGCGCGGTCCGCGTACCGGCAGCGCGGGTGGAACGCGCAGCCGGACGGCAGGTTGATCAGGCTCGGCGGGTTGCCGGGAATCGGCAGCAGGTCCGCGTCCGCGTCGCCGTGCAGCGACGGCACGCTGGAGAGCAACCCCCAGGTGTACGGATGTTGTGGCGAACGGAGCACCTGCTCGACGCTGCCCCGCTCGACGGCGCGACCGCCGTACATGACCAGCACGTCGTCGGCGACCTGGCCGACCACGCCGAGGTCGTGGGTGATCAGGATGATCGCGGAGTGGAACTCGGCCTGGAGGTCGGCCAACAGGTCCAGGATCTGCGCCTGCACTGTGACGTCCAGGGCGGTGGTCGGCTCGTCGGCGATCAGCAGCGCCGGGTCGTTGACCAGCGACATCGCGATCATCGCCCGTTGCCGCATGCCGCCGGAGAACTCGTGCGGGTACTGATCGAAGCGGCGGGCCGGCTGTGGGATGCCGACCCGGTCCAGCATGTCGACGGCCCGCTGCCGGGCCTCGCGACGGTTGGCCTTCGGGTGGTGCACCCGGTACGCCTCGGCGATCTGTCGGCCCACCGTGTAGTACGGGTGCAGCGCGGACAGCGGATCCTGGAAGATCATCGCCATGTCCCGGCCACGCAGCCGGCGTACCTCCTCGTCAGGCAGGCCGACCACCTGCCGGCCGCCGACGGAGATCTCGCCGGTGATGGTTGCGCGTTTGGGATCGTGCAGGCCGAGGATGGCCAGCGAGGTGACGCTCTTGCCGGAGCCGGACTCACCGACGATGCCCAGGGTGCGGCCCCGCTCGACGGCGAACGACACCCCGTCGACCGCGCGCACCACGCCGTCCTCGGTGTCGAACCGGACCCGCAGGTCACGCACCCGCAGGTAGGCGTCGTCGTTGCCGCGCTGCGTCGGCACGGCGGGATGGTCGTCCGGCTTCCCGGACGGCGCCGGATCCGAGCTGTCCACGGCAACCTCCCTCAGTGACGAAGAGAACTTACAACAAAGTCCCGAGGGTGAAAATAAGCTACAAAGTCGGCACGTGTCAGCGGGCCCGAGCGTAACGAGTCAGCATCGGCCCCGCACCCCCGTCACCTCGCCATCCACGCCCGTTCATGGCCCCGCCCTGGCCCTTGCGCGCCCCGCGCCCCGCGCCCCCGCGCCCAAGATCCGCGCAACTTCCCCGATGTTGCTGCCTCCGGCACGCGAGAAACAGCAACATCCCCGATACTGCGCGGATCTTGACGACGAACAGCGCCTCAAAAACCAGCAGCGGGGTTTGGGGCACCCACCGCCGTCAAGGTCACGCTCGAAGCAGGAAGTAGTGGCCACGAAGCGCTCGGAAACCACTACATCTACGATCGGGCGCGATCTTGGTGACTCAATCTTGAAGATCACAACGTCTAGCGAGGCCTTCATCGTGCTCGCACGCCGGGTGCGACCTCAGCGATCCACAACGAGTTGCACTGGCCGGGTGGATCCTGCCGACGTTCCTGACCACTCGCTGCCCTGGACCGAGTCGGACTACCTCGCCCTCGGTGAGACAGCCCAGCGGATCGAACTCCTCGACGGCGGACTGCTCATTGGACCATCGCCGTCCGTCCGACACCAGGCGATCGTCTGTGGCTTGGCAGCCGCGTTGGAGCCAGGCTGCGCAGCGGCGACCCGCACCCTGCTCCCGGTCATTAACCTGCGCCTCAACGCCACGCGCATCCTCAATCCCGACCTCGTGGTGACGGCGGAGTTGGATCTGACGGCGGACTGCGTGCCGGCGGGCGCGGTCCTGCTGGTTGGCGAGATCACAGCGCCGCACACCGCCGTCATCGATCGGCTGTTGAAGCCGCACCTGTACGCCGCGGCCAGCATCCCGTGGTATCTGCTCGTCGAGCAGGAGTCCCTGAGCCTGTACCTGTATCAGCGACAGGGTTTCCACTACGTCGAGCGGTCGGCGACCAGGGCCGGCGAGGTTCTGGAACTGACCGAGCCGGTGAAGGCCACCATTCGACCGGCGGAACTGCTCCCCTGACGGGCGTCGGTCGTCTGGCCTAGGGTCGGTCCATGACCGAGTTCGACGCGGCCACCGCCGCCGTCCAGGCCGCCCTCGACGCGGGAGCGCGGTACGCCGACGCACGGGTGATGCATCGCCGCTACGAGTCGATGACCGCGCGCAACGGCGACGTGGAGGAGCTGACCCAGGACGAGAGCATCGGGCTCGGTGTCCGGGCGCTCGTCGGTGCGAGTTGGGGCTTCTACGCCGTACCCGATCTCTCCGACGCCGCCGCCCGCGACGCCGGTCGGCGCGCTACGCGTACCGCGATGGCGAGCGCGCGGGTGCCCGGCCCGCCGGTCGACCTGGTGCCCGCCGAGGCCGTCACCGCGAGCTGGGCCTCCGGTTGCGAGATCGACCCGCTCGGGGTGCCTCTGTCGGACAAGGGTGACCTGCTGGTCGACGCGACCCGCGCGATGGTCGAGCACGGCGCGGATCTGGCCGAGGGCCTGTACCAGATCTGGGACACCGCCAAGTGGTTCGTCTCCAGCGAGGGCCACCGGATCGACCAGCGGATCCGCGAATGCGGTGGGGGCATTTCCGCCACCTCCATCGGTGACGGCGAGACGCAGCGCCGGTCCTGGCCGAGCTACCGGGGGCAGTACGGCACCACCGGGTGGGAGCTGGTCGAGTCGCTCGACCTGGCCGCGCACGCCGCGCAGATCGCCGACGAGTCCCGGGCGCTGCTCACCGCGCCGCAGTGCCCGGCGGGCGAGACGGATCTGATCCTCGGCGGCGAACAGTTGGCCCTGCAGATCCACGAGTCGGTCGGGCACGCCATCGAACTGGACCGGATCCTCGGCTGGGAGGCGGCGTTCGCCGGCACGTCCTGGCTGGACCTGGCCCAGCTCGGTTCGCTGCGCTACGGCTCGGAGCTGATGAACATCACCATCGACCCGACGATCCCCGGCGCCCTGGGCAGCTTCGGGTTCGACGACGAGGGCTCCCCGGCGGTCCGGCGGGACGCGGTCCGCGACGGCCGCTGGGTCGGTGTGCTCGCCGGTCGGGACTCGGCCGCCATGGCCAGCCTCGACTACGGCGGCAGCGTACGGGCCGACGGGTGGGCCCGGCTGCCGATGGTGCGGATGACGAACGTCGGCCTGGAACCCGGCCCGCACACCCTGGAGGAGATCATCGCGGCCACCGACGACGGCGTTCTGATGGACCTCAACCGGTCCTGGTCGATCGACGACAAGCGGCTCAACTTCCAGTTCGGCTGCGAGGTCGGCTGGGAGATCAAGAAGGGGCGGCGGGGGCGGATGCTGCGCAACCCCACGTACACGGGGATCGGCCCGCTCTTCTGGCGCTCGATGGACATGCTCTCCAACGAGACGATCTCCTGGGGCACGCCCAACTGCGGCAAGGGCCAGCCCGGCCAGATCGGCCACACCGGCCACCCGGCGGCACCGGCCCGGTTCCGCAACGTCCGCGTGGGGGTTTCCGCGTGAGCGCGAGGAGTGAGCCGGTCCTGCGAGCCCCGCAGTCGCGAACGAAAGGGAGCTCAGTGAGCGCGAGGAGTGAGCCGGTCCTGCGAGCCCCGCAGTCGCGAACGAAAGGCGGCACCGCGTGAGCGCGAGGAGTGAGTTGGAGCTGGCGGGGCAGGTTGTCGAGCTGGTCCGCCAGCTCGGCGGTCCGGCCGCGCAGGCCGACGCGGTGGTGACGCGGGCGGACCTGGCGCTGACCCGGTTCGCCAACTCGGCCATCCACCAGAACGTCGCGGAGTCGACGGTCGGGGTCCGGTTGCGGCTGCACGTGGACGGTCGGACCGCCGCCGGCAGCGGCAGCGTGGTCACCACCGACGGGCTGCGGGCGCTGGTGGAGCGGACCCTGGCCGCGGCGCGCCTCTGCCCACCCGACCCGGGCTGGCCGGGGCTGACCGCGCCGACGCCCGTGCCGGACGCGCCGCCAGTGGACGAGGCGACCGCGTACGCGGAGCCGGACCAGCGGGCCGACCGGGTGGGGGCGTTCGTGGCCGCCGCCGAGGGCTTGAGCACAGCGGGATACTGCCGCACCGCGCATCGCTCGTCGGCGTTCGCGAACTCGGCCGGGCACACCGCGTCCGGCCGCTCGGCGGAGGCGGCGATGGACGGCATCGCCCGCCGTGACGGCGCGGACGGGGTGGCCCGGCGCTGCGCGGACCGGCTCTCCGACCTCGACGGTGCCGAGCTGGGGGCGCACGCGGCGGCGAAGGCGCAGGCCGCGGCGGACCCGGTCGAGTTGCCGCCGGGGCACTACGAGGTGGTGTTCGAGCCGGCCGCCGTGGCGGACCTGTTGCAGAACCTGTCCTGGTTCGGTTTCAACGGCAAGCGGTACGCCGAACGGCAGTCGTTCGCCGAGCCGGGGGTCGCCCAGTTCGACAGGGCGGTGACCCTGGTGGACGACCCGTTGGGCGCGTCGGGCCTGCCGTTCGACGCGGAGGGCACCGCGCGTCGGGCGTTGACACTGGTCGAGGCGGGCACCACCCGCGCGGTGGCGCATGACCGGCGGACCGCCGCCGAGGCGGGTGCCCAGTCCACCGGGCACGCGGTCGCGGGTGGCGCCACCTGGGGTCCGATGGCCCGCACCATGCGGCTGTCCGGCGCGGCCGCGGGGCCGGCCAGCGCCAGCGG